>CAZOLD010000134.1:0-4635 GCA_964580595.1 uncultured Eubacterium sp. | reverse complement strand
TTTTAGATGCCATGCAGACATTCTCCAGGAAAGCATTCAAGAAGGCATTTCTGGGGTAGGTGATGGTGAATCATTGACGCCGGATGCATGGCAATGACTGCGCGGATAGGTTACGGGTCGTTTTCAATGCGACAAGAATAGGAGCTCATAAAGGAAAATAAAGGAAATCGGAAAAGTGCCAACGATTACTTGACATATACATGGGACGCGGAAAGTATTGATACCGCCATCCCCGTCTGTTATACTGAAAGCATCGGCAAAAGAAGTTTTATCCGGGCGTTCTGCCCGCCGCGCAAAAGGAGGTATTCATGCTTATGAGGAAAAAACAATTAATTGCGGGTTCGCTCGCGGTTCTCTTGGCGGCGTCAGCCTGGCTTGGAGGGCCGTGGCCGGCAAGCGGTGATCCCGCCGGCACGGTCGAGGCGTCCGGCGCGGGGGACGTGGTCGAGGCGTTAGGCGCGGGGGACGTGGTAGCGGCGTCCGGCGCGGACCGTTCCGGAAAGCCCGCGGGAACGGAAAATCCCGCGAGGCCTGCCGTAGTCGCCGAAAAAGCGGCGGAGGCCACGGAAGGCCGGGGCTTCTACTACGGGCAACTTTCGGACAAGGAGAAGTCCTACTACGAAGCGATGGAGAAGATGCTAGAGCAGGGCGTCTTCAAGACGGGCAGCCAATGCTTTGACTTAGCCGACAACGGCTATGTCTCCCAGGAGGAGCTGAAAGCGTATCTGAGCGGGGACACCAACCTGTTCTACGAGGTAGGCGCGGCAAGGGACGCGTTCTACGCGGAGCATCCCGGGATTTTTTATGTGGATTTCAACAAATTCTCCATGCGCGTCACGGCCGACGCCCAGGGCAGGTACCATGCCAACTTAGGCTCCGGCAGGGAAGGGAGCTATTACGCGGTCGGGTTCTCGAGCGAGCAGGACGTGGACGCGGCAATCGAAAAATTCGAGAAACGCCTGGAGGAGCTCGTCGCGGGCGCGAAGGAGCAGGAAGCGAAAGGCGAGATGACCCTGCGCGCCGCGCAGGTGAAATACGTGCATGACGAATTGATCAACCACGCGTCCTACCGCCTGGAAAATACCTGCAAGCCTGAGAACGTCGGGTACGTGCGGACGGCCTACGGCGTCTTAGTGGCGGGCGAGGGCGTGTGCGAGTCCTATTCCAGGGCCTTCCAGGCCGTCATGGACCGGCTTGGCATCCCCTGCATCTCGGTGAGCGGCATTTACAGGCATTCCGAAAAAGTTTCCGAGCTCCATATGTGGAACTACGTGCAGCTGGAAAACGGGGGATGGTATGCCGTCGACGCGACGATGGACGACCCCTACCGGGAGGATCTCACCTCAAACGAGGGGGTGGACGGATTTGAGAACACGGATTACCTGCTGGCCGGGGATGAGATCATGGGGAGGAACCACGCGACGAGCGGAATCCTCTCCTCCTCCAACCGCGAGTTCATTTACCCGCAGCTGGCGTTAGAAAGCATCAACGTGAACCGCGTCTCCTCCACGAAGGATCTGGTCGTCGACGTCCGGCAATCCACTTTCGAGGGAGAGACGTCGGGCGAATACCACGTCAGCTACAAGGGCATGGGGTACAAGAAAGCGGCGGAAACCGGAATATACATGATCGCCAAGATGTACATCTATTATGAAAACACGGGCGAGACGATTTTCAATGACTGGGCCTACCTCACGCCGGAACTCTACCCCGCGATGCAGGATTCGGACACGGAAATCATCCTGCCCTCCCCGCATTGCCAGTTTATCGAATTCGCCGTGACAGACGTCGCGCCCGGAGATTACCTGAGCGACCCTAGCAGACTGTACTACCAGGGCGACCCCCTGCTGGTGGAGGAGGACACGGGAATGCTCCACAACCCTTACGCGAGCTACGTGGCCCCGCCTTACGTCAAGTCCATCACGCCGAGCGCCAGCGGCAGGATTTTCATCGGCTCCACTTACCATGTCAAGGCGGTTTATGACGACGTGCTGCAGTTAGCGGACGGCGCGACAAAGGCCGGCTACCGCGTCGAGGTGCCGACGGCGGGATCGACGGGCGCGAAATATTGCAAAGTGGAGAACTTTTCCTGGGACGGGGCAAGCACCGTGGAATTCGACTTCACGCCCAGCGAGATGTGGGCGGACGACTGCATCGCCTACCAGATCCACCTCACGGGCCTTGTCGGCGCACGGAGCGGGAAAGTGCCGAATTTCATCGGCTACTACGCTTCCCACCGCTGCGCGGTCTGCGCCTACCGTTCGCAGGGATATGACTGGAACGTGTTCGGCAAGCCGTCCCTTTTGGAAAATTCCGACCTTTCCACCACGGGGTGGAAGACCAGCGACGGGGAGCCCATCGCGGACTCCTTAAAGAACCGGATGGTCTTAGTCGCGACGTCGACGACCAACGCGCAGGCGGACGCCATGGGCGAGACGTTGGGAAGCGAGTTCCCCAACGAGGAAGTCTTAAAGAGCGAGACATATGACATCAGCCTCTCCATCTGCAAGCAGCAGGTGATCGAGACTGGCCAGGGCGTGCGCGTTTCCGTCGGCTTCCCGGAAGGGTACGGCCCGGACGACGAGGGCGTGACCTTCAAGGCCTACCACTTCATCCGGAACGACGCGGGGGAAATCACGGGCGTGGAGGAAATCCCCTGCGTCGTCACGAGATACGGGCTCCTCATCTGCTGCAAGTCGTTCAGCCCCTTCACGATCGCGGCGGTAAAGGACGATAACAAGGCGCCCTCAAGCGAGAAATCCATCGTGCTCTCCAGCACGCCAGGCGGGATCGTGACAAGCGAGAAAGGGAATTTCTTCACGCTCTCCCAGGGGCAGGGGCAGGATATCACGATCCAAGCGGAGGACGGCTACGAGATAGAGGAAGTCGTCGCTGCCGGCAAGGTGCAAAAAGTCACGGACAAGAAAACCATGACGGTCCGGCTGAATTACCAGGACATTCGGGAAGATTCCGCGATCGTCGACGCCAAGTTCGTCGCCTCCGCCGTGCGGGAGCAAGAGGAGAAAAGGGGCGAGACGGCGGCCATGCCGGTCGCGGGGATCCCGGCCGTCAAGCTTTTGGCGAGCCAAATTTCCGCGAAGGAGGGCGATCCGGTCGAGATTGCCGCCGACGTGGACGCGAACGGGATGTTAAGCTTCCAATGGTACAAGGACGGCGCAGCTCTGCCCGGGCAGACGAAGCAGACGCTCCATTTAACAGCCGCGGCAGGAAAAGACGCGGGAAGCTACCGGCTGGCCGTGAGGACGATGGTGGACACGACGGAAGCGGAAGCCCTAAGCGAGCCTTGCGCCCTTACCGTCCTTGGGAAAAGCCAGGCGGCGAAGCCGCCGGAGGCGCCGGGGCGGGTCTCCGGCCTAAAGGCAAAGTCCACCTCCTCCCGCAGCGTGAGGCTGACCTGGAAGAAAGTTGCCGGGGCCGACGGCTACCGGATCCTGCGCTACGATGCGACCGCGAGGAAATTTAAGCAAATCAAGGACGTGACCTCCCGCTCGTTCACGAACAAGAAGCTCAAGGCGGGCACGCCCTACCGGTATAAGGTGTGCGCGTACCGCACGGCAAACGGGGCAAAAGTGACCGGCCCCGCGTCCAAGGAAGCGAAAATCATCACGAAGCCCAAGGCCCCGACGAGGCTGAAGGCCGTGCGCGTTTCCAAGAAATCGGTCAAAATCACGTTTACCCCCGCGCAGGGGCAGGCGGCGGAATACCGGATCCTCTCTTATGACAGCAAGGCAAAGAAATTCACCCCGGCCTATCGCGTGAAGAAAGCCCGCCTCTACCGCTATCAAGCCAAGACGAGGAAGTACCGGCCCGCCGGGAAGGCAACCGTTTCCCGAAACGGGCGCGTTACCGTCACGCTAAAGGGCATCACCGGGAAGAAGTTCAAGTTCCGGATGCAGACGGCGGTAAGCAAGTCCGGATATAAAACAGCGACCAGCGCGGTAAGCGAGAACATCCTCATCAAGCTGCGCTGATGCGAGGAGCGCGGGGCGGCGCCCGCAAGAGGCGTCCGCGCGGCGCGAGATTGCACGCCTTGGCGCGGTCTGCCCGCATGGCGGCTTTCGTGCGGCGGGATTGCGCATCAAGTGCGCGGGCGCACTGCCGTCTGGCGTTCCTCCGGTATCTCGCGGCGCGGCCTGCCCGCGTGGCGGCTTTCGTGCGGCGGGATTGCGCATCAAGTGCGCGGGCGCACTGCCGCCAGCCGTTCCCTCGGCATCTCGCGGCGCGGTCTGCCCGCGTGGCGGCAGACATATGGCGAAGTTCAAGCTTCAAGTGCGCGGGCGCGCCTGCCACTGGGCGTTCCCTAACACCTCGCTTTGTCAGGCGCGCCCGCAAAAAGGGGATTCGGCGCGGAATCTAAGATCCCGCGCCGAATCCCCTTTCTCTTTATCCATCTCTTTTCACAGCCCGTGTTGTCCGGCCTTTTTGTCCCCAAGCATGGGCCGTCCCGCGCTCCTTCCCGCGCCCGCGAAATCGGTGACGACTGCAGGATATGATGATGTCCACTCGATGGACGATCCGTTCTGCCCGGTCCGGATCATGACCAGGTTGCCCTCAAGTCGTCTTCGTCCACGATTTCCAGGCTCTCATAATCCTGCTCTAAAGGGGTACGATCTT
>CAZOLD010000133.1:0-4638 GCA_964580595.1 uncultured Eubacterium sp. | reverse complement strand
CCTCGACCTCCGGATGGGAATCGTCGCCAATCACGATGATATGATAGCCTTTTTTGCTGTATTCCTCGACAATCCGATGTATTTTCAGCACGAAAGGGCAAGTGGCGTCCACATAGGGAATCCCTTCCTCCCGGAGGATGTCATAAATCTCTTTTCCCACGCCATGGGAACGGATCACGACCGTCCCGTCGCGGCAATCCTTTAGCTGCCCGGCCTCCTCCACGACGCGTACGCCCTTTTTCTCCAAATCACGCACGACTTCCTCGTTATGGATGATGGGGCCAAACGTATAAATCGGCCCGGACTGCTTCCCCGCCTGCTCATATACGGTATCCACCGCCCGCTTGACCCCAAAGCAAAAGCCCGCGCTTTTTGCCAAAATGATTTCCATGTCATGCCCCTTTTCGCGCCAGCGCCACAATTCTTTCGGTCACTTCCTCGATGCTCATGTCAGAAGAATCGATCCGTACCGCGTCCTCTGCCTGCCGGAGAGGAGAGATCGCGCGTCCCATGTCTTTTTCGTCTCGTGCCCGAATATCTTCGCAAATCCGCTCCAGGCTGCAGGGAACCCCCTTCTCTTGGAGTTCCAGGAACCTTCGCTCGCCTCGCACGTCTACGCTGGCCGTCAGGTACACCTTGACCTGCGCGCCGGGCAGAACGGACGTGCCGATGTCCCTGCCGTCCATCACCAAATCCGTGCTTTCGGCCAGATCTCTTTGCAATTGCGTCAGCTTCTTGCGCACTTCCCCGTAAGCGCTGATGATAGAGGCCATGTCGCCTATTTTTTCTTCCCGGATCAGGCCGGTCACGTTCTCCCCATTCAAGAAAACCTGCTGCTCGCCTCCCGCGCTGGCGATCGACACATTGACATCCTTGCATGCCGCGCGAACCGCATCCTCATCCTCGGGCGGGATTCCCTCCCTAAAGAAATAAAGCGCCATCGCCCGATACATCGCGCCCGTGTCCACGTAAATAAAGGACAGCTCTTTTGCTACCCGCCTGGCTACCGTGCTTTTCCCCGCCCCCGCTGGGCCGTCAATCGCTATGTTAAATGCCATGCCTCTCCTCCTCATATTCCATCCCACGCTGCTTTCCCGGATCTAACGCCCTGCTCTTTCCCGCGATATCCGGGCTCCTTCCCTCCCCGTGCCCCCTATACGCTTTCCCCCGCAAGGTAGCCGGTGGACCATGCGATCTGAAGGTTGAAGCCGCCCGTCCTCGCATCCACGTCTAGCACTTCCCCCGCAAAATAAAGGTCTTTCACCCGCTTGGATTCCATCGTGGAAGGGTTGATCTCCTTTACGTCAACCCCGCCCCGCGTGATGACCGCCTCGTCAAACCCGCGTGACCTTGCGAGCGTGAGCGGGAATGCCTTTATCAGCGCCGTGAAGCGTGCGCGTTCCACCTTCGTGACCTCGCAGGACTTTTTCTCGGGAAGTATGCCGCTCATCTCAACCATGACCGGGACCAGCTTCGCAGGAAACAGCTTACGCAGTGAGTTTTTGAATTGCCTGTTTGAATTCTCGCCCAAATCTCTGAGCACGCGCCCATCCAATTGCGCGGGCGACAAAGCCGGCTTCAAGTCAATTTCCATGGCAAGCGGCCCCTTCCTGATTTCATCGTTCACGACGCAGCTCGCGCCAAGCATCAGCGGGCCGCTGACGCCATAGTGCGTGAAAAGCATCTCGCCAAATTCCCGGAACAGTTCCCTGCCGCCCTTCAGGATACGGACGGACACGTTTCGCAAGGAAAGCCCCTGCAGGCGGCCGGCCCACTCCTCCTCCACCTCAAATGGGACCAAGGAAGGACGCGGATCCGCCACGGCCATCCCCAGCTCCTTCGCGAAACGGTACCCATCTCCCGTTGACCCGGTGGACGCGTAAGAGCATCCGCCCGTCGCGACCACGACGGCATCCGCATTTATGCTCCCTTTCCCAGCAAGGCGCACTCCCGTGGCCCTGAGCCTTGCCCCTTTCCCCTCCCCCTGCGCGCCTATCGGTCTCGTAAGGATGTGTTCCACTTCGGAGCGGAGCATGACCTGTACGCCCAGCTCCCGCATCGTCCCCTCTAGCACGCGAATCACGTCCGAAGCGTGCCCAGAGCAGGGAAACACCCTTCCGCCGCGTTCCGTGACCGTCCTAAGCCCATGGCTTTCAAAAAAATCAATGGCCTGCAGGCTGTCAAATCGATGAAACGCGCTATATAGGAATTTCCGGTTCCGCAACACATTTGAGGAAAGGACATCCGTCTCACAACGGTTCGTCAGGTTGCACCTCCCTTTTCCGGTGATATAGAGCTTTTTCCCCAGCTTTTCATTCTTCTCGAGCAGGATCACCTCGTGCCCCCGCTCCGCCGCGCGGATCGCGCTAAACATGCCCGCCGCTCCGCCGCCAACGACAACCAGCCTGCCCATCTCACTCCTCTTCCCCATAGCGCTGCCTCACGGCGTCGCCGATGTAATCGATCTCGTCATTCCCATATACCTGGTAATCGTCCCATACTTGTTCCAGCATCTCCAGGTTTTTCGCCACTTCGCCCTTCTTCCGCGCGCAGATCGCCATCAAAAGCGCGTTCAGCACGGAAAGCGGGGCAACGAGGGATTCCACGATGGCGGACATGTCGCTGTCCGCGATCAGGTTGCAGGAAGAATACAGGTTCATCGGGGAATGCACGCTGTCGGTAAGCGTGATGACCTTGGCATTCCGGCTGTTGGCGAACTCCATCGCTTTGAGCGTGCGCACGGAATACCTGGGAAAACTGATGCCTACGATCGCGTCTTCCGAATTGATCCGAACCATCTGCTCAAACAGCTCGCTGGAGCTGTTGGTCTGCAGGAGGCGCACGTTATCACATACCATGTTCAGGTAAAAAGCGAAGAACTCAGCCAGGGACGCGCAGCTGCGGATGCCGACGACATAAACATTCCTTGCGGAAACGATGTCGTCCACCGCTAACTGGAACGCCTGCCCGTCTATTTTCTCCAATGTGGCCCTGATGCGCCCGGCGTCCGATTCCAGTACAGTGCCTAGGATCTCGGACTGCGGGATCGTGCCGTATACGTCCTCCATCCGCTGGACGGACAGGAGCTTCGACTGCACCATCTCCTGTAACGCGCGCTGGAACTGCGGGTAACCGCGATACCCCAAGTGGGTCGCGAAACGGACGACGGTAGACTCGCTCACGCCAACGGTTTCCCCCATCTTCGCTGCCGTCAGGAAAGCGGCTTGATCGTAATGGTCCGTGATAAAAGCCGCGATTTTCTTCTGGCCTTTGCTAAATCCCCCGTACCGCTCATTGATCCGGCTTAACAATTCATTGGCATTGCCCATTTCCCATCCCTGCCTCAAAAGCTTGCGATTAATGACAAGGGGCCGCCGCAAAATGCGAGTCCCATTCCCCGGAACGAAGCCTTCCCGTCCCCGGAAACCTTGCATCCTGTGACAGCCCTTAATCATTCCCTATGGCAACAAGCCGCGCAAACCCGCGGCCAAGGCGCATAAGCGCGGCGCCCGTACCTAAACCGGGTAAGCTCCGTTTTCCGTATCAGCAATCGACGCGTCCACCTTCGTCTGCTGCGCCTCCCTGTATTTGAAAAATTCCGTCGCTACTTGCGGGAACAACGCATAAGTCAAGACATCCTCGTCCTGCTGCTTCCATTGCTTCATCTCAGCCTCAATCTTGTCAAGCTCCGGATCCAGAAGATCCGCGTACCGGCAGGTGACAGCATTCTTCTTCTCATCGCCAAGGACCTTGTCCACCACTTCCGGATTGAATGGCTTGACCGTCTGCCCGTATTTCCCAAGCAGCACGTCCTTCGTCTCCTTCGTCGCCACTTTGTAACGCTCGCCCATCAGCACGTTAAACACTGCCTGCGTGCCGACAATCTGGGAAGACGGCGTGACCAGCGGCGGCTCGCCCAGATCCTTGCGAACGCGCGGGATTTCCTCCAGCACTTCCATGTACTTGTCCTCCGCGTGCTGCTCCTTGAGCTGGGACACCATGTTGGAAAGCATGCCGCCCGGCACCTGGTACATCAGCGTCTGGATGTCCACGCCCAGCACCTTCGGGTTGAGAAGGCCGCTCTTTAGCGCGTCCTCCCTAATCGGGCGGAAGTAATCCGCGATCTCCGCCAGGAGCATCTGGTCAAAATGCGGATCGTACTCCGTCCCGCGGAACGGTCGCCGGCTGGCTGGTGCCCAGCGCGAACGGGGACATCGCCGTGTCGATAATGTCACAGCCAGCCTCAACCGCCTTCATGTAAGTCATGGAAGCGACGCCGGACGTGTAATGCGTATGCAGCTCAATCGGGAGATTCGTCGCCTGCTTGAGCGCCGTGACAAGCTCCTCCGCCTTATACGGGGTGAGCAAGCCCGCCATGTCCTTGATGCAAATGGATCCCGCGCCCATCTCCTCAATCTTCTTGGCCATGTCAGTCCAATACTCTAACGTATAGGCATCGCCAAGCGTGTAGGACAGCGCCACCTGCGCGTGCCCCTTCTCCTTGTTCGTCGCGGTCACGGCCGTCTGCAGGTTACGCAAGTCGTTCAGGCAGTCGAAAATGCGGATGATGTCAATCCCGTTCGCGACGGACTTCTGCACGAAATACTCCACCACGTCATCCGCGTACGGGCGGTATCC
>CAZOLD010000132.1:0-4665 GCA_964580595.1 uncultured Eubacterium sp. | reverse complement strand
TGCCCCGCAAAGCGGGGCGCCACCATGGATGAAAGCCCACGGATTGCTCCGCTGCGTCGCACTTTCGCAATCCTGCCCGTATTCGCAATCCGGGCTGTCGCCCTTGTACGGGCTAGCATCGCTAATGTCCATGCGGACCTGCCCGCAAGCAGTCCGTCCGCATGCCCATTGCGGCTGGGCTTTCAGAGCAAAACAAATTGGGAAACAGAAAGGAATAGGAACGAGGCCATGAGCATAAGAATCGCCCTAGCGGGCAATCCAAACAGTGGGAAGACCACATTATTCAATACCTTGACGGGCTCGAACCAATTCGTTGGGAATTGGCCGGGCGTGACGGTTGAGAAGAAAGAGGGGAAGCTGAAAAAGCATCCCGACGTGACGATCACGGACCTTCCCGGGATTTATTCCCTTTCGCCTTATACTTTGGAGGAAGTGGTCGCGCGGAATTACCTGATCGGGGAGCGGCCGGACGCGATTTTGAATATCGTGGACGGGACGAACCTTGAGCGGAACCTCTACCTTACCACGCAGCTCGTGGAGCTGGGGATTCCTGTCGTCATCGCGATCAACATGATGGACATCGTGAAAAAGAATGGCGACAAGATCCATGTTGAGGAGCTCAGCCGCCAGCTTGGGTGCAGGATCGTGGAAATTTCCGCGCTGAAGGGCACGGGCGTCACGGAAGCGGCGGAGGCGGCGGTGGACGCCGCGAAGAAAGGGGCGACCGTCCCGATGCATACGTTTTCCGGCGTCGTGGAGCACGCGATCGCGCATATCGAGGAGGCGGCCGTCCATGGGATGCCGGAGGAGCAGCAGCGCTGGTACGCCATCAAGATTTTCGAGCGGGACGAGAAGGTCCTAGACCAGCTTGGGATTCCTAGCGAGACCTTATCCCACATCGAGAAGGACATCAAGGCGGCAGAGGAAGAGATGGACGACGACGCGGAATCCATTATCACGAACGAGCGCTATGTCTACATCGGCGAGGTCTTAAAGGCCTGCTATAAGAAAAGATCTTCCGGGGACTTGACGATATCTGACAAGATTGATAGGATCGTGACGAACCGGTGGCTTGGGCTCCCGATATTCGCGGTCGTGATGTTCTGCATCTATTACATTTCCATGGTAGGGATCGGAGCCTCCGCGACAGACTGGGCGAATGACGGGTTTTTCGGGGACGGCTGGCATCTGTTCGGCATCGGGACCGCCGACTATACGGAAGACGCGGATGCGTTCGGCGAGGCGACGCAAGTCGTGAACGGATATGTCGAATACGCCGGGGAGCAGGGAGTCGGGGCGGGCGTCGCCGAGTCCCTCGATACGGAATCCGAGGATTTCAGCCCGGAGGGCGCGAAAACGGCGCTGGACGGGTTCGTGAAAGCGGCGCAGGGAATCGAATCCGCCACCTATTCGGTCGTGGATGAGGAGACGATGGCGGATGAGGAAGTGACGTCTTCCTATCAGGATTTGGTGGAGGCGGCCGCCGTTTATGAGGAATTTGGCTGCGAGGCTCCGGATCCTGCGAATTATGGGATATGGGTGCCGGGCGTTCCCGTGCTGATCGGGAATTTCTTAGACTACGTGGGATGCGCGGATTGGCTGAGCGGGCTGATTTTGGACGGGATCGTGGCAGGCGTCGGCGCTGTCCTGGGGTTTGTCCCGCAGATGCTGGTCCTGTTTTTCCTGCTGGCCTTCGTGGAAGCCTGCGGCTACATGACGAGGATTGCTTTCGTGCTGGATCGCGTGTTCCGCAAGTTCGGCCTGTCCGGGAAGTCCTTCATCCCGATTTTGATTGGGACCGGATGCGGCGTTCCCGGAATCATGGCCTCCCGTACCATTGAGAACGAAAAAGACAGGCGCATGACGATCATGACCACGACTTTCATCCCTTGCGGCGCGAAAGTGCCGTTTATCTCCATGATTGCCGGGGCGATTTTCGGGAATTCCCCCTGGGTTGCGACTTCCGCTTATTTCCTGGGGATGGCGGCAATCATTGTTTCGGGCATTTTCCTGAAGCGGACGAAGCCGTTCGCGGGGGAGCCCGCGCCTTTCGTCATGGAGCTCCCCGCCTACCATCTCCCGACGCTCTCGAACGTGCTGCGTTCCATGTGGGAGCGCGG
Organism: uncultured Eubacterium sp.; assembly: GCA_964580595.1. Lineage (GTDB taxonomy): Bacteria > Bacillota > Clostridia > Lachnospirales > Lachnospiraceae > Petralouisia. The sequence continues at coordinate 2,545 of CAZOLD010000132.1, read as the reverse complement.
ATGGAGCTTCATCAAGAAGGCGGGCACGATCATCCTGCTTTCCACGATTGTCGTTTGGTTCACGACTTATTTTGGCTTCGCTTCCGATGGCTTCCGCATGCTGGCGGAGGATGAGATTGACAAGAGCATCCTGTCATACATCGGGCGGGGGATCGCGTGGATTTTCGTGCCGCTTGGCTGGGGGAATTGGCAGGCGGCCGTGGCTTCCGTGACGGGGCTTGTCGCGAAGGAGAACATCGTCGGGACGATGGGGATCTTATACGGCGGCTCCGGCACGGTGTACGGGAACCTGGCCGCGGCGTTTACGCCGGTGAGCGCGTATTCCTTCCTCGTGTTCAACCTCCTGTGCGCGCCGTGCTTCGCGGCGATGGGCGCGATCAAGCGCGAGATGAACAGCGCGAAATGGACTTGTTTCGCGATCGCGTACCAATGCGCGTTCGCGTATCTCGTGGCTTTGCTGGTGAACGTCATAGGCAGCTTGTTTTTTGCCTGAATCCGGAGGAGGTGGGAAGATGCTTGCTTGGCTGGAAGCGAATGTGTCCACGATTCTCGTGGGGGCCGTCCTCCTTGCCGTCGTCGTGCTGGCCGTGAGGAAGCTCATCCGCGACAGGCGGGAGGGGAACTCCCCGTGCGGATGCGGCGGCTGTGACGGCTGCGCCGCGTGCGGGAAATGCCGCAGGCAGTGAGGTATGCTGCCGGACGCAAGCCCCGCGCGGCGGGTATGTCACGCGGGCAGGTCCCGTAAGCGGTAACTTGTTTCTCCATTCTCACATTGCGGCCCCCTCGTGAATCGAGGGGGCTTGTTTCGCCCTGGGAAATGTGTTAGAATTGGCGCATTAGGAAGAGGGCAAGGAACACGAGGACCTAGCTGCGATGTGAGAAAGGAGAGAGTTATGCTACACGAGAACGATACCATCGAGGAAGTGAAGGACGAGGTGCTCTACCAGGTCGCCAAGGCCGCGTTCAATGGGACGCTGGATGAGATTGAGGCAAAGCTTCCTTATGAGATTCTTCCCGGGAACAAGCCGCGGTTTCGCTGCTGTGTCTATAAGGAACGCGAGATCGTGCGTGAGAGGATCCTGCTGGCCAAGAATATCAATCCCTTGAACGGCCATCCCTGCCACAACACGGTGAGGATCATCCCGGCAGCCTGCGAGAACTGCCCGATTACCCGTTTCACCGTCACGGACAACTGCCAGAAGTGCATGAGCAAGAAGTGCATGCAGGCATGCCGTTTTGGCGCGATTACCATGATGAGGGAGAAAGCGTACATCAACCCGGAGCTTTGCAAGGAATGCGGGCAGTGCTACGAGGCCTGCCCTTACAACGCCATCGTGGACATCATGCGCCCATGCCGCCGCGCCTGCCCGGTGGACGCGATCCAGATCGGGGAAGACGGCAGGGTTGGCATCGACGACGACAAGTGCATCCGGTGCGGCGCGTGCATCAGCAGCTGCCCGTTCGGCGCGATCTCTGACAGCTCCCGCATGCTTGAGGTGATTGAGTACCTAAAGAGCGACAAGCCGGTCTACGCGCTGGTCGCGCCCGCGGCGGAAGGCCAGTTCGGCGTGGACATCACGATGGAGTCCATCCGCAGCGGCCTAAAGAAGATGGGATTCAAGGACATGGTGGACGTGGCGATTGGCGCGGACTTCGTTTCGGATTCCGAGGCGGCGGAATGGGCGGAGGCTTACAAGGATGGCAAGAAGATGACGACGTCCTGCTGCCCGGCGTTCGTCCACTTGATCCGGCGGCATTTCCCGGAGCTTGCGGACCATATTTCCACGACGGTTTCCCCGATGGCCGCGACGGCGCGCCTTGTGAAGGCGATGGATAAGGACGCGGTCTGCATCTTCATCGGGCCTTGCATCGCGAAGAAGAGCGAGGCTGGGCAGGATCAGGACAGGCCGGGCGAGAACGCCGATTTGGTGCTGACATTCGAGGAATTGCAGGCGATGTTCCGCGCGAAGGGCATCAAGCTGATGCCTCATCCGTTTGAGGAGGAGCAGCACGGGAGCGTCCACGGGAAGCGGTACTCCAATTCCGGCGGCGTGACGAAGGCCGTGAAAGAGGCGTTCATGGAGCAGGACGTGCATATTGGCGCGAACGTGCGCCAATGCAACGGCGCCGCGGAATGCAGGAAAGCGCTGCTCTTGTTAAAGGCGGGGAAGCTTCCGGAGGACTTCATCGAGGGCATGGCCTGCGAGGGCGGGTGCGTGTCAGGCCCGGGGAACATCCAGCGGGCGAACATGTACAAAAGGGAACGTGACAAGCAGATTGGGAGGGCTGACGACCGCACGATCAAGGATACGTTAGCAGAGTACAGCGATTATAAATTTTCCATGCACCGACACAACGGCTAGGCTTATCAAAGCCGGCAGCTTATTTCCGATGTGGAAATAGGCTGCCTTTTTTTGCCATTGTTTTTGGCCTTAGGCGCCGGGGATGAGATGGAATGATTTTTGAGCGCCCGCGATACGGGCGCATGCTAAAATTAATTTATGCAGAATGCTGTAAAAACCTTTGAAATCATGGACTATATGTA
>CAZOLD010000131.1:0-4671 GCA_964580595.1 uncultured Eubacterium sp. | reverse complement strand
TGTGGCGTGCTTCGGGTCGAAGCTCACGGGAATGCCCCAGCTGAACGACGTCCGGGACACGCACAGATCCTGGAGGCCCGGCAGGAGGAAATTGTTCATCATCTCATTTTTCCGCGACACCGGCTGGATGAAGTCCGGATGGGTATTGATATGCTCAATCAAGCGGTCCGCGTATTTGCTCATCTTGAAGAAATAGGCCTCTTCCTTGGCCGGGCGCACCTCTCGCCCGCAATCCGGGCATTTCCCGTCCACGAGCTGCGCCTCCGTCCAGAACGACTCGCAGGGCGTGCAGTACAGCCCCTCGTAGGAACCCTTGTAAATGTCGCCCTGGTCGTAGAGCTTCTTGAAGATCTTCGCGACTTGCTCCTCATGATCCTTGTCCGTCGTCCGGACGAAATTGTCATAGGAAGAGTCCATCAAGTCCCAGATCTCCTTCACCTGCCTGGCCATGCGGTCCACGTATTCCTTCGGCGTGATCCCCGCCTCCTCCGCCTTTTCCTGGATCTTCTGCCCGTGCTCGTCGGTCCCTGTCTGGAAATAGACGTCGTATCCCTCCTGGCGCTTGAACCGTGCGATGCTGTCCGCAAGCACGATCTCGTACGTGTTCCCGATATGTGGCTTCCCGGACGTATAGGCGATCGCCGTCGTCATGTAATATTTCCCTTTTCCGCTTTTTGTGCCCATTCGATATGCCTCCGTAAAAATCCTTGAAACTGCTTCGCGCCCTTACGGCTCCGGCTCCTCGCACTTCGCCCCGCATTTCTTGCAGAAAACGGCGTCGCGCTCGATCACCGCCCCGCAGGAGGGGCATTTGCGCTCTCCCTTCATTTTCGAGATCTCCTCGCCGAGCTCCTCCATCTCCTCCAAAATTCCCGCGATCACGCCCATCTCCTGGAATTCCGGCTCCTCGTCCTGCTTATGGATCTCGTAATACTGCCTGCCGATTTCCGCGTACTGCCTCTCTAGCAGGTCTTCCTTCTTCTTCATCTCCAGTTCCAGCTTCTTGGTGTCCGTAAAGCCCTTCGCGCGCTTGGACACCTCCTTGCCGGCTACCGAAATGTTCTCCCCCAGCTCTGAAAAAAACGCCATCTCTAACCCTCCTATCCTGATTCCGAAACTATGCCGCGACCCGCGGGCGCGCCCCGTTCCCGGATCCGCGCCAACCCATCCGGCCTCCCCGGAGGCGGATCATGGCAGGCAACCTTCCAGCCTCCCTAACGCATGCAGATATAGACCACGTAAGCGACGTAAATCACCAGCATGATCACGCCGTGCGCCCGCCCCAGCTGCTTTTTCGGCCATGCGAAAAGCCAAACGAGGACGCTAACGACTATTAGGATTATATCATCAATCAAGTTCTCATTCAAGACCGCCATCGGGCTGACCGCGCCGGCGATGCCTAAGACCATCAGGATGTTGAACAGGTTCGAGCCGATAACGTTCCCGAGCGCCATGTCCGTCTCGCCCTTCTTCGCGGCCACCAAAGACGTCACGAGCTCGGGCAGGGACGTGCCGAGCGCCACGATCGTAAGCCCGATCAGCGTCTGGCTCAAGCCGAAATCCGCGGCGATGGCGGAAGCGGAATCCACGACGAGGTCGCCGCCAATCACGATCGCCACGAGGCCGCCCAGGATATAAATGACGCATTGCCAAGCCTTTAGCGTCACGGCCTGCTCCTCCTCCGTGTCGCTCTCGCGCGCCTGCTTCGCCTCCCTCACGATCCAGATCAGGAAAAGGATGAAAAGCACGAGCAGCAAGAGGCCGTCCAGCCGGCCAATGGACATCCCGAAATACCCCAGCACGAGCAGCAGGACCGCCGCCAGGATCGAGAGCGGGAATTCCCGCTTCATCGTGGAAGCCTTGACGGCCAGCGGGGCAAATACCGCGCACGCGCCGCAGACGACCATCAAGTTAAAGATATTCGAGCCGATGACATTGCTGATGGCCATCGTGTTGCTGCCCTTTATGGACGCCTCGATACTGACCGCGCACTCCGGCGCGCTGGTCCCCATGGCCACGATCGTAAGCCCAATGATCATGGAAGGCACCCGCAGCTTCTTCGCCACAGCCGCGCTCCCGTCCACGAAAAAGTCCGCCCCTTTGATTAAGAGCACAAACCCCACTATCAACAATACGTAATCCAACATCACAATTTCCCTCCCAAAGCCAAATCTTTAAAGTGCCATCGTAACACGCGGCGCATGCCGCGGCGTCACAGGATCCCCAGGTGCTCGAGCAGGATCTTGCACCCGATCAGGATCAGGATGACGCCGCCCGCCAGCTCCGCCCTGTCCTCGTGCCGGCTCCCGAACCGGTTGCCGATTACCACGCCGGCCATGGAGATCACGAACGTCGTGCATCCGATGATCGCGATGGCCGACCAGATATTCACCTGCAGGAACGCGAATGAAATCCCCACGGCCAGCGCGTCTATGCTGGTGGCGACCGCCAAAAGGAGCAGCTCCTTTAAGTCCAGCCGGGACTCCTCCGCGACGGCTTCCCCGCCGTTTCCCCCCTCTCCCCCTTTCCTCGCGTCTATGATCATCTTCCCTCCAATGAAGGTCAAAAGTCCAAAGGCGACCCAATGGTCAAAGGCGGTGATGTAGTGCGCGAACTGGCTGCCCAAGACCCAGCCGATCAGCGGCATCAGCGCCTGGAACCCGCCGAAAAACAGCGCGATCACCAGGCAATGCGCCTTGTTAATCTTCCTCATCTTCAGCCCTTTGCAGACCGAAGCCGCGAACGCGTCCATAGACAGGCCCACGCCTATGACAAACGTCTCCACAGCGCCCATGGTGCCTCCCCCTTCCCCTCCTCGGGCGGCCCCCGCCGCCCGGGAGATTCGCGGTCGCCCGCGCCCTTGCCGCCGCGCGGAGCCGCCGCAAACCATTAAAGCAATTTATATCATATTTCCACATGAAATACAATGATTTATGGAACATTATGGGGCAAAACATGGGAAAGAAATAAGCCTTGACGAAAGCTTTTCTGAAAATTATAATCTGGAATTGGGCGATGCCCCAATTGCGAATACGGGCAGGATTGCGGGAGCTGCGCAGCAGCGGAGCAATCCGTGGGCTTTCATTCATGGTGACGCCCCGCTTGTGGGGCATGGGGGTTTATTCAGAATTATCCGGAATTATCATGGAATAGAATACGAGAATGGAAGAATGGGAGGATGCCATGACTGCATACGACGAGCTTGTCGCGCGCGGCCTGATCGCGCAAGTGACGGACGAAGAGGAGATCAAGGAACTCATCAACAACGGGAAGGCCGTTTTCTACATCGGGTTCGACCCGACCGCCGACAGCCTGCACGTCGGGCATTTCATGGCGCTTTGCCTCATGAAGCGGCTGCAGATGGCGGGGAACCGCCCCATCGCGCTGATCGGCGGCGGCACGGCGATGATCGGCGACCCGTCCGGCCGCAGCGACATGAGACGGATGATGACGGAAGAGGACATCCGGCATAACTGCGGCTGCTTCAAGGAGCAGATGGGCAGGTTCATCGATTTTTCCGACGGGAAGGCCCTGATGGTCAACAACGCCGACTGGCTGATGGACCTGAATTACATCGACGTTCTCCGCGAGGTCGGCCCGCATTTCTCCGTCAATCGCATGCTGGCCGCGGAATGTTACAAGCAGCGCATGGAAAAGGGTCTGAGCTTCCTGGAATTCAACTATATGATCATGCAAAGCTATGACTTTTACGAGCTGTTCCAAAAATACGGGTGCAACATGCAATTCGGCGGGGACGATCAGTGGAGCAACATGCTCGGCGGCACGGAGCTCATCCGGCGCAAATTAGGGAAAGACGCCTACGCCATGACCATACCACTCCTGTTAAATTCCGAAGGCAAGAAAATGGGGAAGACGCAATCCGGCGCGATCTGGCTAGACCCCGCCAAGACATCCCCCTATGATTTCTACCAATATTGGCGGAACGTCGCGGACAGCGATGTCTTAAAGTGCATCCGGATGCTGACTTTCCTCCCGCTGGAGGAGATTGACGAAATGGAGTCCTGGGAGGGAGCGCGGCTCAACACGGCGAAGGAAATCCTGGCCTTCGAGCTTACGAAAATGGTCCATGGGGAGGAAGAGGCGAAAAAAGCGCGGGACGCGGCGAAGGCGATTTTTTCCGGTGGGGACGCGCGGGACATGCCCTCCGTGACGCTGGCCGCGGAGGATTTCCAGGACGGCTCCATCGACATCTGCGGGCTCTTAGTGAAGTCGGGCCTGACTTCCTCCCGTTCCGAGGCGCGCCGCGCCGTGGAGCAGGGCGGCGTGTCCCTGAACGGGGAGAAAGTGACGGACGCCAGGGCCTCCTACACGCGGGAATCCCTAGCGGGCGGAGCCGTCCTGAAAAAAGGGAAGAAGAATTTCCGCAAAATCCTGGCGTGAGATCCCGGCAGGGCCGGGGCTCCTCAAGCCGTATGCCACGACCCGGCGGTGCCAGAGGCCCTCAAGCCGTATGCCACGACACGGCGAGCCGGGGGCCTCAAGCCGTCAAGCCGTATGCCGCGACCCGGCGGTGCCGGGGCTCCTCAAGCCGTGTGCCACGACCCGGCGGAGCCGGAGGCTCTCAAGCCGTATGCCAGGAGATCCCTGCCGCCGCCAGGGAAAGCGGGAAGCTGCTGCCGTCCCCGCGGTACACGGTCGTCTCCTGCGGGA
>CAZOLD010000130.1:3588-4690 GCA_964580595.1 uncultured Eubacterium sp. | reverse complement strand
CCCTGCGGCCCCGTGCTTCCCGCGGCGCGTCCTCTACATGATTTCCAGGAAATCCCTCACGTTCTTCCCGACATCCCCATGGAAGACCGCGCTTCCCGACACGATGACGTTTGCCCCGGCGTCTAGCACTTCCCTCACGTTCGAGAGCGTGATGCCCCCGTCCACCTCGATGTCCGCCTTCAAGCCGCGCTCCTCGATCATTTTCCTCAAGGTGCGGATCTTGTCCAGGGAATAAGGGATGAATTCCTGGCCGCCGAATCCCGGGTTCACGGTCATGATCAGCACCATGTCCAGCTTCGGGAGCACATATTCCAGGACGCTCAGGTCCGTCGCGGGGTTTAAGGCAACGGAAGCAAGCACGCCCATCCGGCGGATTTCATCAATGGTCCTGTCAAGGTGCGTGCAGCTCTCCGCGTGCACCGTGATGATGTCCGCGCCGCATTCCACGAATTCCTCCAGATAGCGGGCCGGCTCCTCGATCATCAAGTGCACGTCGAAGATCCGATCCGTGCACGGGCGGATCGAGCGTATCAGCGGCATGCCGAACGAAATGCTGGGGACGAACATCCCGTCCATGACGTCGATATGCACATATTGCGCGCCGGCCTCGTCAACGCAGGCGACCTGCTCCCCCAGCCGTGAGAAATCAGCAGCTAAAATCGATGGCGATAAGCAATTCATGGCTACCTCCCTTCTCTCATCCGTATCTCTTGCTTCGGAACAATATCTCCTTGGTGCAATGTCTCCTTGATGCAATGTCTCCTTGGTGCAATGTCTCCTCGATGCAATGTCTCCTCAATATTTCCTGGCGTTCTTCAGTTCCCCGTACAGCGCGGCGTAATCCCGATAGCGGACGGGATGGATCCTGCCCTCAAGGAGCGCCTGCCTGACCGCGCATCCCGGCTCATGGGTATGGCTGCATCCCTGGAAGCGGCATTGATCCCCATATTCCAGGAATTCCGGGAAATACCATTTCAAATCCTCTGCCGTAATCCCTTCCCCGCCCTTCCGGCTCCCCTCCGCCGATGCCTTCGGGCGCCCCGTCACCGCCGCTAAGTCCAGCGAACCGAAGCCCGGCGTATCCATGATGTAGGCCCCGCCC
>CAZOLD010000130.1:0-3578 GCA_964580595.1 uncultured Eubacterium sp. | reverse complement strand
TTAGGGAGATAAGCTCGGAATGGCGCGTCGTATGGCGCCCGCGCACAATCTTCGCGCTAATCTCCCCGACTTCCATCCGCGCCTCCGGGGCAAGCCGGTTGACCAGGGAGGATTTCCCTACGCCGGAAGGGCCTGCCAGCACCGTGGTCTTCCCCTCTAACGCCGCCCAAAGGCCGTCCATCCCCTCCCCTTCCCTCACGCTAAGGAACAGGACGGGGTATCCCGCGGCGGCATACACCTCCCGCAGGGAATCCAGCTCCCCCGCCCCGGCCAAATCCTTCTTGTTGAAGCAGACGACGGCGCCTACCCGCTGAAATTCCAGCATGACCAGGAGGCGGTCCAGCAAATTGAAGTCCGGCCGCGGCTTGTCCGCCGCGAACACCACGACGGCCTGATCCACATTCGCCACCGCGGGGCGGACCAGCTCGTTTTCCCTAGGGAGGAGGAGCTTTACGTTCCCCGTCCTCTCCTCCCCGTCAATGACGTCAATCTCCACGTCGTCCCCGACGAGCGGGCGAACGTTCTCCTTTCGGAACACGCCCCTCGCCCTGCACTCATAAACCTCGCCATCTTCCGCATGCACGTAATAGAAGCCCGCGATCCCTTTTACGATCTTCCCCCGCATATCCGCTTCCCGTCACTCTGCGCTGAACGGGACGCTGTTAATCGTGCTTTCTTCCGTATCTTCGATCAAACCGCCTTCTTCGTCCAAATAGCTCCATTTCCATTGGATCCTGAAATACCCCTCGCTGCAATTCTCGATATTCCCCTGGTTGATCGTGTATGGGAAAGAAGTCGCGTCCCAGGTATTGATCCTCTCGTCCCCGCCCATCTTGTACAGGGAAATCACGGCCTCGACGCTGACCGCGTCTTCCGGTATGACGTCTAGCCTCTCAATCGTATAATTGCTGAGGGAATAGTATTGCGTCGTGACCTTCTTGCCCAGGCTCACGACAATCGTGACCGACGTCCCCCGTTCCACCATCTTCCCCGCCACGACGCTCTGGCTGATGACATTCCCTTCCGCCACCTCGTCATTGTAGTCAGAGGATTCCGCCACGTTGAGGCCCAACGCCTCCAGCTGCTGCTTCGCCTCCGCCTCCGGCAGGTTCATCACGTCCGGCACGGTGACCGGCTCCGCGCCGCGGCTTAGCTTGACCGTCACGGTTTCCCCCGGCTTGGCCTTCGTGCCCGCCCCCGGGCTCTGGGAAATCACGTTGCCGTCCGGCACGTCCTCGCTGTATTCATAATCGAACCCAACCTGGAAGCCCGCGTTCCCTAGGAGCGTCTCCGCCTCGTCCTTGCCGCGGCCAACCACGTCCGGCACGTCCGTCTCCCCGACGCCGCTGCTGATCTTGACCGTGACCGTCGTATTCTCGTCAACCATCGTGCCCGGCTCCTCGCTCTGGGAAACAATCTGCCCCTCCGCGTAAGTGTCGGAGGATTCCTCCCCGCCGTTCTGGATCCCAAGCGCCTTCTCGTTCAGCCTGTCCCTGGCCTCCTCGAACGTCATCCCCCTCACGTCAATCATCTCGACCTTCCCGGCGTCCGCGTCCTCCCCGCTGCTGCTGTCCTCCTCGGCCACGGGCGTCTCGTCGACGCTCCCCACGTCCTCCTCTACCTGCTGCGAGTCCGTGATGTCATTGCCGCCGCCAAACTTGAACAGGCCCATGACGCTCCCAATCAGGTATATGATGATGATCACGATCACGACGGCGGCCACGACGCCCATGATCGTGACGGCCTTTTCCATCTTCGGGTTCAGGAATCCCGGCTCGTCGTCCTCGTCCTCCTCGTCTTCGTCCTCGTCGTCCTCCTCTTCCCGATGCGCTCCCTTCCCAAGCTCCTCCTCTTCCTCCTTGTAATACAGGTCCTTCGTCTTCTCCTTGATCGTCTCCACTTCCTCCGCCTTCATGACCCTGGTCTTCTCCTGCTGCCCCGCCGGGAGCATGACCACGAAATCCTCATCCGGGCTGATCAAGGCCTTCTTCAAGTCAATCAAGAGGCTGCCGATGTCGTCATAACGGCGGTCCGGGCTCTTTTGCGTGCATTTTAGGATGATCTTCTCCAAGCTGACCGGAAGGTCCGGCGCGTAGACGCTAGGCGGGGTCATTTCCTCCTGCAGATGCTGGATGGCGATCGCCACCGCGGATTCCCCATCGAAAGGGACGCGCCCCGTCACCATCTCATACATGACGATCCCTAGGGAATAGATATCGCTCTTGCCATCCACGAACCCGTTCCGCGCCTGCTCCGGGGAGGCATAGTGGACGGACCCCATGACGTCGGAATTGATCGTGTGCGTCGTCGCCGCCCGGGCAATGCCAAAGTCCGTCACCTTGACCTTGCCCTCCGTGGAAATGATGATGTTCTGCGGCTTGATGTCCCGGTGTATGATATGCTTGTTATGCGCCGCCTCAATCCCGCGCCCTACCTGGATGGCAATGCTGACCGTCTCCTTGAAGGACAGCTGCCCCTTCTTCTCGATATAAGTCTTTAACGTGATTCCCTCCACGTACTCCATGACGATGTAATGGATGGAATTCTCGCTCCCCACGTCGTAGATATTGACGATATTGGGATGCTCCAGGACAGCCGCGGACTGCGCCTCCGTGCGGAACTTCGTCACGAAATTCACATCCTCGGAAAACTCCGGCTTCAAAACCTTGATCCCGACGAACCGCCCTAAAATATGGTCCTTCGCCTTATAGACATCCGCCATTCCCCCGGTACCCACCTTGCCCAGGATCTCGTACCGGTCGGCGATAAACGTTCCCTCTCTTAACATGCTTTCACCTCACCTGAAAACGGCTCCGCCAAAATGACGGTAATGTTGTCATTCCCGCCATGCTCGTTCGCCGCGTCTACCAATGCCTCCACCGCCGCCCTGGAATCCCCGCGGCGTGAGACCTCGAAAATCTCCCGATCGTCCAACATATCCGTCAAGCCATCGGAACACATTAAAATCCTGTCCTTCCCATCCAGCTCCACCTCGAAGAAGTCCACGTCAATGTCGCGCCCTCCCCCGATGGCCCTGGTGATGATGTTGCGGTCCGGATGCATCCTGGCCTCTTCCGGCGCCAGCTCGCCCCTGCGCACCATCTCCTGGACATAGGAATGGTCCTTCGTCACCTGCACGATAGTGTCGTTCAGCAGGTAGAGCCTGCTGTCGCCGACGTTCGCGACGTAGAGCGACCCGTTTAGCACGGTCGCCGCCACTACCGTCGTCCCCATCCCTTCCAGGTCAATATCCATCTGCGATTTCTCCATCACTGCCTCGTTCGCTTGCCAAATCGCATCCTTCAAAACCGCGACAGGAGAATCATCCCTGCTGCGCTTCACATAATCCACAATAGCCTGCACTGTAAATCTCGAGGCAAAGTCCCCCGCGTTATGGCCGCCCATTCCGTCCGCCAAAATCAACAGGTTCGGCAGGTTCCCGACCGGTGTCTCGGAAGCGTACATATAATCCTGGTTCATCTCACGCCTCTTCCCCGTATCCGTCTTAGAAAATGCCTTCATGCCCTTGCCTCCCTCCTGCTCCCGCGACTCTCCGTCGCAAAAAAGCATTCTTCATG
>CAZOLD010000129.1:0-4715 GCA_964580595.1 uncultured Eubacterium sp. | reverse complement strand
AATTAGGCACTTATCAAATCATCTATAGCGTCGTTAACCCGAACAATGGCGTGGAAACGCGGGTGGTTTCCCGAATCAAAGTAAGCGATACGAAGCCTCCGGTGTTAAAGGGAGTAGCCTCAAGGAAGGCAGCGGAGTATAATTCGAAAGCGAACCTGCGCAAGGGCATCAGCGCGAAGCTTGTTTCGGGAAAGAACGTGACGTCTAAGGTTTCGGTCAAGGTCAGGGAGCCGGGGAAGGCCAAGTTCAGGAAGGTTTCGGCGGGCAAGGTTAAGAGGTACCAGTTCAAGGCTACGGGGATGTACCGCGTGCAATATTCCGTGACGAACCCTTATAATAAGAAGGCGGTAGCCAAGAAGACGGCGCGGATTACCGTGAAGGATACGAAGAAGCCCCGGTTCGTGGGGTTTGTCGCGAGGAAGACGGTGAATTTCGGGGCGGTAGTTGATTTGAAGGAAGGCCTGAGCGCGCGGCTGGGCAGCGGCAGGGACGTGACGGCTAGGATCCGGGTAAGCGCGAAGACGCCGGATCGTGCTACGTTTGTTTCCCTTTCTTCTGAGAAGGCACGGAAGTACGCGTTCAATAAGGCGGGCGATTATGTTTTCGAATATCGCGTGAGCAACCCGAACAATAAAGCGGCGGTCCGAGTGAGGAAGATGAGTGTCACGGTAAGCGATAACCGAGTCCCGCAGATCCAGATTAGCAAGGATAAGCCGAATGAGGCATTCGTGCTTCAGGAATATGACGTATATGGCATGGTGTCCGCGGCGCTCCCGGATGGGACGCAAGTCCCGCTGACCGCGGTGATTACCGGCACGGACGGGAACGGGCAGAAGATTTCGGAGATTCCTGACGTCATCAAAGGCAAGGCAGTATTTACGGTGGAGGGCAGCTACACGATTACTTATATCGCCGTGAACCCGAACAGTACGGATAAGACGGCCGCGGCAGAGTTTGGGCTGACTGTCAGGAAGACGGACTCCAGCCCCGACGAAGGGGAGCCCGGGCAGGCCGCCTCGGAGAAAGGGGCCGCGCCGGATGGCCGGCCGCAGGATGAAGGCTCCGGCCAAGGCGCGCAGGCTGCGGGAGGAGATGATTCCAGCATGCCTGTGGGCGAGGAACGGCTTGGCGGGCCTGATGAGGGCCAGGCGGACGCCATACGGGAGAGCGCGGGCAGCGTTTTGCCGATGGCAGGTAGCGAGGCAGCGGCCCAGATGCCCGCGGACGCCTCTCAGCAGGCAGGGAGTCCGGAGGAAAGCCCCGCTGCCTCCCCGCGAAGCCCCGATGGCTCTTGAATGAGGCACGGCGGTTGCGCCGCGAGCTCGGTTTCGTGATTGCATGTATTCCTGGGATGTTCGATACCCTGCTATTTTGAACCTACATCTACTTTCATGGGATTCCTACATTGCCGATTGGATGTCAGGCCGTCATTGCGCAGCGGAAGGCAGAAGAGAGGTTGCGGTCACCCACCTAGCTTTAGCTAGGAGTCAAAATTGCAGGAAACGGCATTTTGGGATACTTTGGAGGCGATGGCTTGCCCATGCCGGCCTCGGCGATGGGCGATTGGATCGCTATTGTGATAAGGAAGGCTGCTTTGGAAAAGGCAGCCTTTTCCATTACGGAAAACCATTATGGAGATGGAAGCATGGGGAATCAATTTGTTCCGGATGGCCGGCCGCAGGGGGAGGACTCCCGGCAAGCAAAAAACCGGGGGAAGGGAAAATACTTGGCTTGCGTCCTCGTGTTGGCCGCGGCGCTCCTGTGGATGTCCGCGTGCGGCCGGGAGGCGGATGGGTACAGCCGAGAATATGTCGCAATCGCGGAGCTGCCGTCTCAGCTGAGCTTCACGGGCGGAGGAGAGGAAAAGTGGCAGGAGGTCCTTTCGGAACTTAATGGCCAGAAAGGGCTGAGCGGCACTCTGACATATGGCAAGTTACGCAAGCTCGTAGACTGGCTTGGCATCCAGGAGCAAGTGGGCCGCGTGAAGGGTTTTTTCTGGATGGACGTGAGCAGGCCGCAATGGAACGCGGTGTATGAGCAGGCGCTGGACTTGCTGGACGGGGGGGACCGCGTGTCGACGAAGAACCTGGTTTTCCTGGAAGAGGACGGGCAGGCAGCCGAATCCGGAAAGAGATTGACGCAGGATGGGTATTATGAGGTTGCGCCCGGCGTAGATTATTTCCACCATTACGATATGTATCAGGCATATGTGATTGGGAAGCGGATCATTGGCGTCAGCAGCGTGTGCAAGGCCCCGCTCCGCTTGCGGAATGTTTTCGTGCACGATACGGAAAATGAGAGAGCGGACGTGATTTATGACGGGGAAAGGATTTCCCTAGACATGGAAGGGCTAGAGGAGGAGATCCACGACACGATCTGTGACATCGAATGGAAGGATGGGCGGGTTTTTGCGGTTTACAAGAAGGAAGATGTCATTTCCGGAAAAGTGCTAAGCTTTGACGAGGAACAGATAGAGATTTCCGGATATGGGAAATTGAGGCACGGAAGCGACTTGAAGGTGTATAAGACATATGGGACGGTTGAGGAAGTGGACAAGTCCAAGCTGGTCATCGGGAACCTGTGGGCGGATTTTGCCGTGGCGGGCAAGAAGGTCTGCGGCATCATTTTGAAAGAGCCGGTGGCCATCGAGACGATCCGTGTCCTTTTGCTGAACGAGGAGGGCGGGAAATTCCATAAGCGCCCCGTTTTTTCCATGGATACGGGCGGCACGGTGTCAGCCGGAGGGAAGGAGGCGCGCGTGGATGCCGGCGCCCCGATTCCTGTCGCGGGGTATTGGAAGAAGAAGGGGACGGATTACGTGACAATCACGCCAGATGCGCAGGAGGGCAGGATTTATTTCGCGGACAAAGACGGGAGCCGCCTTTCCTTGGGGTACCGCGGGACGATCGAGATACGGAAATACCCGAAAGGATATGGGGTCGTGAACGAAGTTCCCCTGGAAGAGTACCTCTACGGGGTCGTGCCAAGCGAGATGCCGGCCTCCTACGAGGCGGACGCGCTGCGCGCCCAGGCGGTCTGCGCCAGGAGCTATGCCTGCATCCAGCTCATGCGGGGCGATTACGCGTCGATGGGCGCGCATGTCGATGACAGCACGAATTACCAGGTTTACCGGAAACAGGAAGAGGATCCAAGGACGAACCGGGCGGTGGACGATACCATGGGGGAAGTCGTGAAATACAGGGGGGAGATTGCGGAGACGTTTTATTTCTCCACTTCCTGCGGCTATACCCAGAATGTTGGCGTTTGGGGGCTAGACGAGGGGGAGAATGGGTATTTGAAGGGGGTTTCCCTTATTCCGGGCCGGGAAGCGGGCGGACTTGCGGGAGAGGAGGAATTCGCGGATTTTATCAAGGATAAGGATGTCCCTGCCTATGACAGCGACAGCGCGTATTTCCGTTGGCGGGCAAGGCTGGGAATCCCGAAGCGGTCCGGCGAGATCAATGCCCGTGCGAAGGAAAGGGCAAGCGCGAATCCGGAGCATGTCCGGTTTTACGCGGCGGACGGGCAGGAGGCGTCCCCGGAGGATTTTTCCGGATTTGGCGAAATCACGGGGATTGACGTGGAGGAGCGGGATCCCTGCGGCGGGATCATCCGGCTGCGCATTTCCTATGAGAGGGGAAGTTTGCTGCTGACGACGGAATATGAGATCCGAAGCGTCCTAGGCGCGGCGGTAACGGGGATGAAAGACAAAAATGGCCAGCCGTTCCAAATTTCCCTCCTGCCCAGCGCTTGCTTTACCCCTATTCCGGTGAAGAACGGGTACGTGCTGTATGGGGGAGGCTACGGCCACGGGCTTGGAATGAGCCAGTATGGCGCGAATGGCATGGCGAAGGCGGGGATGGGATATTTAGACATCCTGAGGACGTTTTACCAGGGAGTGGACGTCGAGAACGTATACTAGGCATCGCGGCGCGTTTTGCCCCGTCGGCGCAGGGCGGCAGGGCTCTTTGACGCGGAAGCCGCGAAATTTCTGCGGAAGTGAGGGAATATGGGATGTTCTGGACCGTCATGGCGGGATTCAGGGATATCTTGAAAAAGTGCAAAGACGATAATATCAGCGCGTTCGCGGCGCAGGCGGCGTTCTTCATCGTGCTGTCCCTGATTCCATTCCTCATGGTTTTCATCTCGCTGGTGCAATATACGCCGGTAACGGAAAGCATGGTCATGGAATGGGTGGGCCACATCATGCCGGAATACCTCACTCCTTTTTTCGTAGGCATTATCCATGAGGTCTACAACAACTCC
This sequence comes from uncultured Eubacterium sp., assembly GCA_964580595.1. Taxonomy (GTDB): domain Bacteria; phylum Bacillota; class Clostridia; order Lachnospirales; family Lachnospiraceae; genus Petralouisia. Next base: position 449 of record CAZOLD010000129.1, on the reverse strand, counting down.
GTTGGGATTCTTTCCATGGCTGCCATAACCGCCGTCTGGTCTGCCGCGAAGGGGATCCAGTACCTGACGAATGGGTTAAACCAGGTCTATGGCATCGAGGAAACGAGAAACTGGCTGTTTTTGCGGCTAAGGGCCGTCCTGTATACGGTGATGCTCATCGTCGCCATCGTGGCAAGCCTCACCCTGATGGTATTTGGGAACAGCCTGCAGGACTTGATTGCCCAGTACGTGCCGATCGCGGCAGACATCACGCGGATAATCCTGAGGCTGCGTTCCCTCATACTTCTGGCTGTGCTGATGCTGTTTTTCGCGCTGGTATATAAGATGCTTCCCAACCGGAAAACGACGTTCCGATGCCAGATCCCGGGCAGCATCCTAAGCGCGGTTGGCTGGTCGATGCTGTCGTTCGGGATATCGGTATACGTGGATTACTTCAATGGGTTTTCGAT
>CAZOLD010000128.1:0-4754 GCA_964580595.1 uncultured Eubacterium sp. | reverse complement strand
GGGGCGGGAGGCGGTTTCGCCCGCGCCCGGGAGCCGATGGTTCCTCGTCGACGGAATTGCGTCGAAGGGTTCGCGATGGTTCCTCGTCGACGGGATTCGCGTCGACGGGATTCGTGTCGGTGGATTCGCGTCGGCGAAATCGCGTCGAAGGGTTCGCGATGGGGCTGGGACGGCGGAATCGCGACGGGGCCGCGACGGCGGATTCGCTTCGTTGGGTTCGCGTTGGCTCCGCATTGATAGGCTCGCTCGCATGGATGGGCTCGCATGGATGGATTTGTTTTGAGGTTGTTTTAGGAGGAAGAGATTATGTCTTTGAATAAAGTTACCGTTGACGATATCGACGTGAAGGGGAAGCGCGTCCTTTGCAGGTGCGATTTCAACGTGCCGCTGAAGGACGGGAAGATTACGGATGAGAACCGCTTAGTGGCCGCGCTGCCGACGATCAAGAAGCTGGTGGCGGATGGCGGGAAGGTCATCCTTTGCTCCCATTTGGGGAAGCCGAAGGGCGAGCCGAAGCCGGAGCTCTCCTTAGCGCCGGTGGCGGTCAGGCTGTCCGAGCTGCTTGGCCAGGAAGTGAAGTTCGCGGCGGATCCCGAGGTCGTGGGGCCGAATGCCAGGGCTGCCGTGGAGGCGATGAAGGACGGGGACATCATTTTGCTGGAGAACACGCGCTACCGGATCGAGGAGACGAAGAACGGGGAGGCGTTCTCTAAGGATCTGGCTTCCCTTTGCGACATTTTCGTGAATGACGCGTTCGGCACGGCGCACAGGGCGCATTGCTCGAACGTCGGCGTTTCCGCTTTGGTGGACACCGCGGCGGTCGGCTACCTGATGCAGAAGGAAATTGATTTCCTGGGGAACGCGGTGGAGAATCCGGTCAGGCCGTTCGTCGCGATCTTAGGCGGCGCGAAGGTGGCGGACAAGCTGAACGTGATTTCCAACCTGCTGGAGAAATGCGACACGTTGATCATCGGCGGCGGCATGGCCTATACCTTCCTGAAGGCGCAGGGATATGAGATCGGCAAGTCACTAGTCGATGACACGAAGTTAGACTATTGCAAGGAGATGATCGCGAAGGCGGACAAGCTGGGCAAGAAGATCCTGCTCCCGGTTGACTCCGCGACGATCACGGAGTTCCCGGATCCGATTGACGCGCCTGTGGAGGTGGAGATGCACGATTCCGACGACATGCCGGCGGACAGGGAAGGATGCGATATCGGACCTAAGACGGCGGAGATGTTCGCGGAAGCGGTGAAGTCCGCGAAGACGGTCGTGTGGAACGGGCCGATGGGCGTGTTCGAGAACCCGACGCTCGCGAAGGGCACGATTGCCGTGGCGAAGGCGTTGGCGGAGACGGACGCGACGACCATCATCGGCGGCGGCGATTCCGCGGCGGCGGTGAACCAGCTGGGATTTGGCGACAAGATGACCCATATTTCCACGGGCGGCGGCGCGTCCCTGGAATTCTTAGAGGGCAAGGAGCTCCCGGGCGTGGCGGCGGCTACGGACAAGTAAAGGCCGGCGCGGGCATTTGCGCAGCTGAGAGGACATTGGTGAGATAGAGAGAGGGATAGATCATGGCAAGGAAGAAGATTATTGCGGGGAACTGGAAGATGAACAAGACCCCGAGCGAGGCGGTCGCCCTGGTGAACGAATTGAAGCCTCTGGTAGCGACGGACGACGCGGACGTCGTGTTCTGCGTGCCGGCGATTGACATCATCCCGGCGATAGAGGCGGCGAAGGGCTCCAACATCCAGATTGGGGCGGAGAACATGTACTTTGAGGAAAGCGGCGCGTATACGGGCGAGGTTTCCCCGAATATGTTAACGGACGCGGGCGTGAAGTATGTCATCATCGGGCATTCCGAGAGGAGGGAGTACTTCGCGGAGACGGACGAGACCGTGAACAAGAAAGTGAAGAAGGCGTTCGAGCACGGGATTACGCCGATCATCTGCTGCGGCGAGTCCCTGACGCAGCGCAGGCAGGGCATTTACCTTGATTGGATCCGGATGCAGATCAAGATCGCGTTCCAGGACGTGACCGCGGCCCAGGCGGCGACGGCGGTCATCGCCTACGAGCCGATTTGGGCTATCGGGACGGGCGAGACGGCGACTTCCGATCAGGCGGAGGAAGTGTGCGCGGCAATCAGGGCGTGCATCCGCGAGGTATATGACGAGGCGACCGCGGAGTCGATCCGCATCCAGTACGGCGGTTCCGTGAACGCGGGCAACGCGGCGGATTTGTTCTCCAAGCCGGACATTGACGGCGGCCTGGTGGGCGGCGCGTCCTTGAAGGCGGATTTTGGGAAAATCGTAAACTATAAGTAACGGCGCCGGAGGCGGTGGCGCAGCGGGGCCGAAGGCTATTACGGAGGGAGGGCATTCCCGGGCGGCAAGCCGGGGCGCCCTCCCTTCGCGCATCCTGGCGCGGCGGCATTTTCCACGGGTTTTTGCCGTCCTCCGGAAAACCTGGAAGGAACGGGGTGGGAGCCGAGGGGGAAAAGGAAGGTGACAAGGATGAAGCGGATTTTACGGGTTTACCGCAAGACGGTGAGCATTGTCAATGAGACGCCGACGGCTATGTACCGGAGCCTTGCCGGGGACCGGGTCGGGTTCCTGCTGGAGAGCTACGACAAGAATTACGACAGGTACACGATTTTCGGGGCGGATCCGGAGGAAATCCTGACCTCTAGGGGGAACGCGCTGGTGGTGAGGAGCGCGCGCGGGGAGGAAATCCTGGAGGGCAATCCCTTGGAGCAGCTCAAGGCCTATTACGACCGGTTCGAGATCCGCAACGATGCGGACGGGATGAGTTTCAACGGCGGGCTGGTCGGGAATTTGGGGTACGATTTCGTGCGGTATTCGGAGGATATCCCGGACGCGAACCCGGACGAGATTGGCATAGAGACCATCCAGATGATGCTGATGTCGAAATTCATCGTGGTGGATCATGTGGCGGAGACATTATCGGCAGTCGTCCTTGGGGAGGACAGCGAGGAGGGCAGGCATGCCGCCCTGCGGGAGGCGGACGCGCTGATCGCGAAGGCGAGGGAAAAAGGGACCGACGCGGGGGACCGACACTTCGTCCATGACGGCCGGATTATCAAGAAGTCGGACACGCTTGAGGAATACAGCCGGAAAGTGGAGAAAATCAAGGAGTATATCCGGGAAGGGCATATCTTCCAGACCGTCCTTTCGCAGAGGTGGACGGTGGAGACGGGCCAGGACGGGTTTGCCCTGTATCAGGAGCTAAGGGAGCTAAACCCGTCTCCCTACCTGTATTACTTTAATTTCGGGGAATTCGAGGTGATCGGCAGCTCGCCGGAAATGCTGGTGAAGCAGCGCGGGAACCAGGTGTTCACCTGCCCGATCGCGGGGACGCGCAAGCGCGGGAAGGACGAGAAAGAGGACGAGTTCCTGCGGCAGGATCTTTTGGCGGACGAGAAGGAGCGTGCGGAGCACGTGATGCTCGTGGATTTGGCCAGGAATGACATGGGCAGGATTTCCGAGTTCGGAACGGTAAAGGTGACGCAGTTCATGCAAGTGCAGAATTACTCCCATGTCATGCATATCGTGTCCATGGTGGAAGGGCGCAAGAAAGGGACGTTCCACCCGTTCGACCTAGCGGCCTCTTTCCTCCCGGCGGGCACGCTAAGCGGCGCGCCGAAAATCCGCGCGATGGAGATCATTGACGAGCTAGAGGAGAGCCGGCGCGGGCTATACGGCGGCGCGACGGGATACGTGGATTTTGGCGGGGACATGGATTTGTGCATCACGATCCGGACGATGGTGAAGAAGGGGGATAAGGTCTACCTGCAGGCGGGCGCCGGCATTGTGGCGGATTCCAAGCCGGAGATGGAATATCAGGAATGCTGCAACAAGGTGATGGCGCTGGCGAAGACGCTGGCGGAGGAGGAGAGCCTATGATACTCTTGATTGACAATTATGATTCCTTTACCTACAACCTGTACCAGTACATGGGCACCTTCACCGAAGATATCAAGGTGGTGCGGAATGACAAGATCACCATCCGCGAGATCAAAGAGCTTTCGCCGGAGCGGATCGTCCTTTCCCCCGGGCCGAAAAGCCCTTCCGACGCCGGCATTTGCGTGGACGTGGTGAGGGAGTTTTACCGGGAAATCCCGATTTTGGGGATTTGCCTGGGGCACCAATTCATCGTGCAGGCCGTAGGCGGCACGGTTGGGTACGCGAAGAAGCTGTTCCACGGGAAGCAGTCGGTCATCGAGCATACCGGGGAGAGCGTGTTTCGGGGGATTGACTCGCCAATCAAGATCGCCAGGTACCATTCCCTTGCCGTGCAGGAGGACACGCTTCCGGATTGCCTGCGCGTGCTGGCGCGGACCGTGGAAACTGCCCCTGAAGGGCAGGAGGCGGATCCCGGCGAGATCATGGCCATCCGGCATGAGGATTACCCTGTCGTCGGCCTTCAATTTCATCCGGAGTCCATATACACGGAACACGGGAAACGCATGATTGACAATTTCGTGAATGGGGTTGCGTAGGGATAAACCTTGACAGATGAGTGGCGAGGCGGATGAGCGGCGCGGACAGCCTTTGCGGAGGAAGGATAGGGCGACGGACGGGCGCGTCGGATGAGCGGCGCGGGCAGCCTTTGCGGATGACGGATGAGACGGAGGGCAGGCGTGGCGGATGAGTGGCGCGGGCAGCCTTTGCGGAAGAAGGATAGGACGAAGGGCTGGCGCGGCGGATGAGCGGCGCGGGCAGCCTTTGCGT
>CAZOLD010000127.1:0-4821 GCA_964580595.1 uncultured Eubacterium sp. | reverse complement strand
ACAGCGGCACGAACGACGCGAACAGCGGCGCGAATCGGCAGAGCTTCGCGTGGGGAGACGTGAAGGAGCTGGACTTAGAAGTCACGTCGGCGGACGTGAAACTCGTTTCCACGGACGGAAGCGAGATCGTCGTGGATATCAGCTATCCCGCCGCGGGCGCCAGCTTGGTGGAGGCTTCCCTCAGGAACGGCACACTGGCCATCCGTAACAGCAGGGGGACCGCCGCGGCAGATCCCGGCTTCGTGAATGCCCACCATAGTTCCAGCGGCTTCCACGCCGAGTACATGGACCATGATGACTATGACGACCATGACGATTATTACGACGATGATTACGACGATCATGACGATTATTATGATGATTACGACGACCACGACGATTACTACGATGATCGTGATGATTATGACGATGACTACGATGATTACGACGATTATGATGATTATCCCGGCTACAACGGCAACGGAAACGGAAACGGCAGCGCGAACGGCAATGGTAGCGGTAGCGCGAACGGCAACGGCAGCGGCAACGCGAACGGCAACGGCAGCGGCAGCGGGAACGGGAGCGGCAGCGCGAGCGGGAATGGCAGCGGCGGCGCGTCCATCACCATATCCGTGCCGCAGGCGATGATTGACGCGGGCGGATGGCGCGACGTGGAGCTTAGCGACTACGCGGGCTCGATTTCCGTCGATATCCCGCTAGATGCGAGGGATTCGATCGACGTCAGCGCGGACACGTGCAGCCTATCCTCAAAAATCACGGCGACGGAGATCGACCTGAAAGCCGGGGCGGGGGCCTTTTCCGTTTCCCAGCTTGATGCCAGGACGGTTGACATCGAATGCGGCACGGGCAGCGTGACGGCGCAAGCCGCCGGGGCGGAAGGGGATTACAGCTATGAGATTGAATGCGGGACGGGCCAGATCGTGATTGGCAGCCAGAACCATACCGGCGTCAGGACCGCGGTGAGGAACCCGGGCAGCGGCAGGTCCATGGACGTAAGCTGCGGGACGGGGAGCGTGAACGTAAGCTTCGCAAAATAGCGGATCCGGGAGCCATCCCGGGGCCTGAGCGATAAAAAAAGTGCCTTTCGGCACTTTTTTTATGTGGGAAAGTGTGATACAATTACCGTCAAAACCGATTTTTATGGGGGCCATATGGAGCTGCGCGGCTTGGTTTTGTTCTTGCAGGAATTGAATATCGCGAAGCCGGATGATCCGGAGCGGTTCGTCATGGAGGACGGCCTCACGGAGCTGTTAGACGGGATTTACCGCTATGGCGTGCAGGTCGTCAACCTGTCCATGTTCCGGCGGGGCGGGGAGAGCTTCACGCCGGAGATGCTTCTCGCGGTGCTCAAAGCTTGCGGCCTGCGGGCGGAGGAATGCCTGATGCTCGCGGCGACGGACGACGCGCTCGCGTTAGCGGACAGCGTGGGGATGGCGAGCGTGGGGTACGATAGCCCCGCCATCCCGGGGCAGCGGCTGGAGCGGGCGCAGATCGTGATCGAGGGGTTCGCGGAAGTGGATTATTATTTCCTGGAACGGATGTACCAGCGCAAGCACGGGATCCCCTGGACGGTGGTCGAGACGGAGAGGTGTTTCCTGCGGGAGATGGAGCCGGGCGACTTAGACGCCCTGTACCTGCTGTACGGCGAAGGGGACGTCGCGCGGTTCGTCGACCCGCTATACGAGGACCGGGAAGAGGAGGAGGCCTTCATTCGCTCCTACATCATGAACATGTACCGGTTTTACGGCTACGGGATGTGGCTGGCGTTCCTGCGGGACACCGGGGAGCTGGTCGGGAGGGCCGGCCTGAACCGCCGGGAGATCGGCGGCGTCCCCGTCTTGGAGATGGGTTACCTGATCGGGGCGGGGCGCCAGCGGCAAGGTTACGCGACGGAGATATGCCAGGGGATCCTGCAATACGCGAAAGGCGCGACGGATTTTACGGAGATCAGCTGTTTCATCCAGGCGGAGAACATAGCGTCCATCGGACTGGCGCTGAAGCTGGGGTTCTCGTGGAGAGAGGAGGCAAAGCTGGACGGGAAGATAATGCAAAGGTACGTAAGGGATTTGTGAGGAGCGGCCGCGGCGGCGCGGTCAAAGCCGGGCGTCTGGCTAGGAGGTGCGCATATGGAAGAGAAGAAGAGGCTGGAGTTAGAGGAACAGGAGGAATTGACACGGCAGAAAGACCATATCAAGCCTACCAAGGAGTTCGCGAGTCCGGAGAGCCTGTATGAGGAATTGATTTCCAGCATCAGGCGTTACCACCCGTCGGAGGATATTTCCATCGTGGAGAAGGCATATCACATCGCGGACGAGGCGCACAAGGGGCAGGTGCGCAAGTCCGGGGAAGCCTACATCATCCACCCGCTTTGCGTGGCGATCATCTTAGCGGAGCTGGAGCTGGACAAGGAGACCATCGTCGCCGGTCTCCTGCACGACGTCGTGGAGGATACCGTGATGTCGGAAGAGGAGATCGCGAGGGAGTTTGGCGACGAGATCGCCCTTTTGGTGGACGGCGTCACGAAGTTAGGGCAGCTGTCCTACGATGCGGACAAAGTGGAGAAGCAGGCGGAGAACCTGCGGAAGATGTTCTTAGCGATGGCGAAGGACATCCGCGTCATCCTGATTAAGCTCGCCGATCGGCTCCACAACATGCGCACCCTCCGTTACATGACGCCGGAGAAGCAGAGGGAGAAGGCGACGGAGACGATGGACATTTACGCGCCGATCGCCCAGCGCCTCGGCATTTCCAAGATCAAGATCGAGCTAGACGACCTATCCTTAAAGTACCTTGAGCCGGAGGCCTATTATGACCTCGTGGAGAAAGTGGCCCTGCGCAAGAACGCACGGGAGGAGTACGTGAACGGCCTGATCCGGGAAGTGGAAGGGTATATGGAGGAGGCCGGCATCAAGGCCTCCGTGGACGGGCGGGCGAAGCATTTCTTCAGCATTTACAAAAAAATGGTGAACCAGGGCAAGACGCTCGACCAGATTTACGACCTGTTCGCCATCCGGATCATCGTCGACTCCGTCAAGGACTGTTACGCCGCGCTTGGCATCATCCATGAGAAATATAAGCCGATCCCGGGAAGGTTCAAGGATTATATCGCGATGCCGAAGCCCAACATGTACCAGTCGCTCCACACGACCCTGATCGGGCCGTCCGGCCGCCCGTTCGAGATCCAGATCCGCACGAAGGAGATGCACCGGACCGCGGAATACGGCATCGCGGCGCATTGGAAATATAAGGAGGCCTCCAACGGCAGCAAGGCAACGGAGAAGGCGCAGGAGGAAGAGAAGCTAAGCTGGCTGCGCCAGATCCTGGAATGGCAGCGCGACATGTCGGACAACCGGGAGTTCATGAGCCTCCTTAAGAGCGACCTGGACCTGTTTTCCGACACGGTGTTCTGTTTCACGCCGACGGGGGACGTGAAGAACCTGCCGGATGGCTCGACGCCGATTGACTTTGCCTACAGCATCCATACCGCCGTCGGGAACCAGATGGTCGGTGCCAAGGTCAACGGGCGCCTGGTCAACATCGACTACGTGATACAGAACGGCGACCGCGTGGAGATCTTGACGTCCCAGAATTCCAAGGGGCCCAGCCGCGACTGGCTGAAAATCGTGAAGAGCACCCAGGCGAAGAACAAGATCAACCAATGGTTCCGCAGCCAGTTCAAGGAAGAGAACATCGTTCGCGGGAAGGAAATGATCGTCTCGTATTGCAAGTCCAAGGGCGTCAACTGGGGCGAGCTGAACCAGCCGTCCTACAGAGCCGGATCATGCGCAAATACGGGTTCCGGGACTGGGAGTCCGCCCTCGCGGCCATCGGCCACGGAGGCCTGAAGGAGAGCCAGATCGTCAATAAGATGCTCGAGTACCAGAAAGAGGAGCGCAGGGCGGCCATCACGGATGAGCAAATCCTAGAGAACGCCAACCGAGCAGGCGCGGGGGCCGCGCAGGGCGACGGCAGGGGGAAGAGGACGACCGCGGTTTCCAAGAGCGGGATCGTGGTGAACGGGATGGGCGATTTGGCGGTCCGTTTCTCCCGCTGCTGCGCGCCGGTGCCGGGGGACGAGATCGTGGGGTTCGTCACCAGGGGGCGCGGGATTTCCATCCACCGCACGGACTGCATCAATATCATCAACCTCACGGACTTAGAGCGGTCGCGCCTCATTGACGCCGAGTGGTGCCAGGACGTCGGGGACGAAGGGCGCTACATGACCGAGATCAAGATTTACGGGAAGAACCGGACCGGCCTTCTGGTGGACATCACGAAAATCCTGAGCGAGCGCCAGCTAGACATCAGCTCCGTCCATTCCTCGACGAGCAAGCAGGAAATCGTGACGCTCACCATGGCGTTCGAGACGCGCGGGAAGGACGAGCTGAACGCGCTCGTCGGGAAAATACGCCAGGTGGAGGGCGTGATTGACATAGAGCGGACCCGGGGTTAGGGGCGCGGCGGCGCGCGGCTCCGGGGAACGGAACAAGGTTAGCGGCCGGGCTTCCGGGGAAGCGGAGAGCCGGGCGCGGGATAGCGAGAGCCGGGCGCGGGAAGGCGAGAGCCGTGTGCGGGAAGCTGAGAGCCGGGCGCGGGAAGGCGAGTTCCGGGCGCGGGAAGGCGAGTTCCGGGCGCGGGAAGGCGAGAACCGGGCGCGAGATGCCGTGCGCCGGGGAAGCGCGGCGGCCCCGCGCGGACGGGGATGCGGGCGGAGGGCAGGCCTGCCGCGCGGCCTCGATCAGTATATCACTGGGAAAGGGAGGACAGGATGAAAGTAGAACAGTTTTACGTGGGCGAAGTCGGCACGAATTGCTATTTCGC
>CAZOLD010000126.1:3944-4841 GCA_964580595.1 uncultured Eubacterium sp. | reverse complement strand
CTTGATCACATACCCTATGAAAGTCACCAAAAACGTCATGCTCCCATGCCTCCCAATATTCTTTCCTGATTGTCCTGTCCTACCCTTTATTTTTTTTTATTTTTCCCTTTCCTGTTTCCCGAGCCTTCCTCAGACGCTCTCCACGTCCGCGAAGGAAAGCTTCGACTGCGTCGCGGCGAAGAACTCCTCCTTCGCCAGCTCGAAGCAATCCAAAATCTTCGGGGAGAAGACGCCGCACTCCCCATCCACGATCATCCGCGCCGCCTCATGCACCTCATAGGCCGCCTTGTACACGCGCTTGCTCACCAGCGCGTCATATACGTCCGCGATGGACACCACCTGCGCCCAGATGGGGATCTCCTCCCCCACCAGCCCGTCCGGGTAGCCGCCCCCGTCGTATTTCTCATGGTGATAGCGGCAGATATCATAGCAATACCGGTAGAAATTGTTCTCCTCCTGCTTGAATTTCTCGAGGAGCTCGCAGCCGTAGATCGTATGCTTCTTCATCTCCTCGAACTCTTCCTTCGTAAGCTTCCCGGGCTTTAGCAGGATGTTGTCCGGAATCGCGATCTTCCCCAGGTCATGGAGCGCGGACGCGCTGATGATCAGCTCCACGTCCTCGTCCGTCAGGTTGTACTCGGGATAGAACTCCCGCAGGTAGCGCAGCAGCACCTTCGTGTAATATTTCACCCGGTGGATATGCTCCCCGGACTCGAGGCTCCTGAATTCCACGACGGAACTTAGCGCGTTGATCAAGAACTCGTTGTTCTTGCGCAGCTTCTCGCGGCTCTCGCGCAGCTGCTGCGTCCGCTTCTCCAGCTTCTTCTCCAAGGACATCCTATGGGAAAACAGCTCGATGATGTTCATGGCGCGCCGCATGATGACCTTCGGCTCGAA
>CAZOLD010000126.1:0-3934 GCA_964580595.1 uncultured Eubacterium sp. | reverse complement strand
CGGAAGCGCCGTACTCGTAGGCCTTCTCCTCCATCTCCGCGGAGGCCTCCCCCGTGATGATAATGACCGGGAGGCTGTTCATGTATTCTTTCTCCACCATATACCTGAGCACGTCCAGGCCGGACTTGCCCGGCATGATAACGTCCAAGAAAATCAGCGCGATGCGCTCGCTGTTTCCGTCAATCAGGGCGATCGCCTCATCGCCGTCCCGGGCCTCCAGGATCTGATACTGCTCTTCGAAAATGAACCGGAGCATCTCGCGGTTAATGTCAACATCGTCAACAATCAACAAAGTATCCCTTTCCATATCCTCTCCTTTGCCGTATTCCATCGGGAAAAACGTCCTTCCCGCGCCTCTCGAAAACAAATCTCCCCTTAAACCCCATTCCAGGCGATTATAGCATACCCCTCCCTAAAAAGCAAACCATTTAGGGCTTGCCTGCGGCCCCGCGCCCGCGCCGCCTCATTCGTCCGGCATGCTCCTAAGGACGATGGAGGAATACGCGGGGAGCGAGATGTTCAGGTACCCGTTCTGCAAGGTGTAGACCGTCCGGAGCGTCGAGTGGGAGGCCGGCGTCGTGAACAACACCTGCTCTAGCATGGAATCGCGGCGGAGGCCGGCTTGCCAAACCTGCCACTCCATGCCGCGCTGCACGCTGTCATTGTTAAGGACAATGACGAACTGCTGCCGCAGGTTGAACCGCCCGTAGCACATGACCTGGTAATCCCCGCCCAGGAACTTGACCGACCCCGTGCGCAGCGCCTCGTTCTCCTTGTGGATGCGGATGATCTCGCGATGGAAATCCAGCAATTCCTCATCCTCGTCCCCCCAGGGATAGGTCCTGCGGTTGTCAGGGTCCGTAAACCCGACGACACCCGCCTCGTCGCCATAGTAGACGGTGGGCGCGCCCGGCCACGTCATCTGCACCACGACCGCCTCCTTCATGACCCCCTTATTGATATCCTCCCCGGCAGCCGCGCTCCCCAATACGTCCGCACGCCCCACCTTGTGGTTCGTCCGCGTCAGGAACCGGGAATGGTCATGGTTCGAGATCTCGTTCATCGCGCATTGCAGGGATGGGGTGAGGAAACGCGTCATGTGGTAGTTCATCGCCCCCTCGAAATTCGAGAAGTTCCCCAGCATGTCCTGCCGGAACTCGTCGCTGTGCTTCTCCATCCCCGTGAGGAACCATGTCAGCGGCTCCATGAAGGCATCGTAATTCATCACCGTGTCCCATTGGTCGCCGCGCAGCCAGGACTCCGGATCCCCGTAATGCTCCGCTAGGATCACGGCATCCGGGTTCGCTTCCTTGACCACTTTGCGGAAATCGCGCCAGAACTGGTGGTTGAATTCCACGGAATGCCCCAGGTCGGCCGCGACGTCTAACCTCCACCCGTCGGCGTTAAAGGGCGGGGAAACCCATTTCGCGGCGACCTCCAGGATATATTTCCTTAACTTCTCCGAGCCCTCGTAATTTAACTTCGGCAGCGTGTCATGGCCCCACCACCCGTCGTAGGAGGCATTATAAGGCCACGCGTCCTTGTCGTGGAACTGGAAGAAATTCCGGTAGGGGCTGGCCGGGGAGACATAGGCGCCCTTGGCATACCCGATCTCCCTCTCGTAAATCCGCTCCCGGTCCAGCCACTTGTTGAACGACCCGCAATGGTTGAACACGCCGTCTAGGATCACCCTCATGCCGCGCTTATGCGCCTCCTCGACAAGCTGCGCGAACAGGGCGTTGCTGGCCTCTAGGTTCTTCCGGTTCGTCACGCGCTTGATGTAGCGCGTCGCCCTCACGTTGTCCGTCTCCCCGGACTGGAGCAACTGGCCCCCGTCCTCTACGATCACGCCGTAATGCGGGTCGATATAGTCATAGTCCTGGATGTCATACTTATGGTTGGACGGCGACACGAACAAGGGATTGAAGTAAATGACCTCCACGCCAAGATCCTGCAGGTAGTCCATCTTCTTCATGACGCCCGCAAGGTCTCCCCCGTAAAATTCCGCCACGCCAAAATACCGCGCCGGGCATTTGTTCCAATTGTCCACCTCGCGGCTGTAAGTCTTGATATAATAATATTCGTTCGTCTTGACGTCGTTGGAAGGATCCCCGTTATAGAAACGATCCGTCAGGATCTGGTACATGACCGCGCCCTTCGCCCATTCCGGCGTGGAAAACCCGGGCACGATGATGAAGTCATATTCCGGACGCACCTGCGCGCTGACGCCCATCCTGTCATAATAGCAGCGCAGCATCCCGCTCACGATCTCAAAATAATAATGAAAATCGTCCTTGCCCAGCTGCACGGCCACGCTGTAATAGTCAAACTCGCCTTCGGTCCGGCATCTTTTCATGAAATACCGGTCGTCCCCGCTGCAAAGCCAGACGGCGTCGATATTATTCTTGGCCGCGCGGAAGGAAAGCGTGACCTTCTCCCCCTGCTCCGGCTCCACCGGATCCCTGTAATCCTTCGTGCCATCCGAAAACAAGGCGCTCTTGCGCAGAACCGGGCGCATCAGCATCATGTACTGCTGCTTTTGCGCCAAAGCGAAAATTGAATGCTCGTTCATCCCTACGTCCATGCCGACTGTGTCTCCCTCCTAACCTTCGATGCCCCTTCACCAGATGGGAAAGGAAACCCTAGCCCGGTAAGAAACATGCTGCAATCCTTCCCTCCCGCTCCCTCCCCTGAAGGATAGAGCGGCGCAAAACGAGCCCTCTCCCGGGCCTCGCGCGGCAAACAGGCGCGGTCTAGCGGCGCCGCAACCCTAACATAGCACAATTCCCGGGAAAAAGCAAACCTATCAATGGTGGAAAAGTCGGATCCCCGTAAAGCACATCGCGATCCCGTATTTGTCGCAAGCGGAAATCACGTCGTCATCCCGGATGGATCCCCCCGGCTCCGCCACGTAGCGAACGCCGCTCTTATGCGCGCGCTCGATATTATCCCCGAACGGGAAGAACGCGTCCGACCCCAGGGAAACGCCCGTCATCTTGTCTAACCACGCCCGCTTCTCCTCCTTGGGAAACGCCTCCGGCTTCTCCCTAAAGACGCGCTCCCAGGCGCCGTCCGCTAAGATGTCCTCGGATTCCTCCCCGATGTACAAATCAATCGCGTTATCCCTGTCCGCCCTCCCGACATGCTCTAAGAACGGCAGCCCCAAAACCCGGGGGGATTGGCGCAAAAACCAATTATCCGCCTTCTGCCCCGCGAGGCGCGTGCAATGAATCCTGGACTGCTGCCCCGCGCCGATGCCGATTGCCCCTCCGCCCGCCACATAGCAAACCGAGTTGGACTGCGTGTACTTCAAGGTGATCATCGCGATCGCGAGATCCCTCCTAGCCGAATCCGGGATTTCCTTATTCCGCGTCACCACGTTCCCGAAAAACCCGTCGTCGATCACAAGCTCGTTCCTGCCCTGCTCGAAGGTGATCCCGAAAACCTCCTTGCGCTCTACCGGGCGCGGCACATAATCCGGGTCAATCTCGATGACGTTATAGGCGCCCTTCTTCTTGGAGCTTAGGATGGCGAGCGCTTCCGGATCGTATCCCGGGGCAATCACGCCGTCGGACACTTCCCTCTTGATGATGCTCGCCGTCGCCACGTCGCAAACATCGGAAAGGGCGATGAAATCCCCGAAAGAGGACATCCTGTCCGCCCCCCTCGCCCGCGCGTAGGCGCTGGCCAGCGGCGTGAGCTCCACGTCCATGTCGTCCACCCAATAGATCTTCCTCTCAACCTCCGAGAGGGAAAGCCCGACCGCCGCCCCCGCCGGGGAAACGTGCTTAAAGGATGTCGCCGCCGGAAGCCCCGTGGCGCGCCTTAATTCCTTCACGAGCTGCCAGCCGTTAAGCGCGTCTAAGAGATTGATGTATCCCGGCTTCCCATTCCGTACCCGGATGGGCAAATCCCCCTCTTCCATGTAGATCCT
>CAZOLD010000125.1:3858-4908 GCA_964580595.1 uncultured Eubacterium sp. | reverse complement strand
CCATTGCGACTGGGCTTTCAAAGTTCGATAAATTCCTTCAGTCCCGTGTACCTCCTCTGCTCTCCGGCGTTTGCCTCCATTTCCCGGAACACCGCGTCGTCGCCCACGATCGTGACGCATTTCCTGGCGCGCGTCACCGCCGTGTACAGCAGGTTGCGGCTCATCAGCATCTTAGGCCCTGAGAGCAGCGGGATGACGACCGCGGGGTACTCGCTCCCCTGGGACTTGTGGATCGTGACGGCGTAGGCCAGCTCCAGCTCGTCTAGCTGCTTTCGCTCATAATCCACCATCCGTCCCTCGTCAAATTCCACCGTCACCAGGCCGCCCTCGCCGTCCAGGGAACGTATGACGCCCATGTCCCCGTTAAAGACGCCCGTCCCCCGCTCTAGGGCTATCCCGCGCAGCCCGCGGATCTCCCACGCAAGCTGGTAGTTGTTCCTCACTTGCATGACCTTGTCCCCTTCCCGGAAAATTCGGCCGCCCTGCTCCATCTCGTGCTTCCCCGGCCCCGCCGGGTTCAGGTACCCCTGCAGGATGCCGTTGAGGCGTTCCACGCCCAGCAGCCCCTTGCGCGTAGGCGTGAGGACCTGGATGTCATAGGTGTCCACGCCCACGAATTTCGGGAGCTTCTGCCGCACGAGCTGCAACACGGCGCGGATGACCGCGTCCGCGTCATACCGCTTCAGGAAGAAGAAATCCATGCTCTTGTTGTCCAGAGCCACTTCCTCGCCCCGGTTGATCTTATGCGCGTTCACGATAATGTCGCTCTTTGCCGCCTGCCGGAAAATCTTGTCCAGGCGCGCCACATGGAACCGCCCAGAATCGATGATGTCCCGCAGCACGCTCCCCGGCCCAACGCTGGGAAGCTGGTCGACGTCCCCCACAAGGATCAGCCTCGTGCCCACGTCCAGTGCCTTCAAGAGGGAATACATCAGCGAGATGTCCACCATGGAGGCCTCGTCGATAATGACGGCGTCCGCCTCAAGGGGGTTCTGCTCATTGCGCTCGAACCGTGCGCCGCCCCGCTGCCATGCCGCGCCGGGATCCCCG
>CAZOLD010000125.1:2319-3848 GCA_964580595.1 uncultured Eubacterium sp. | reverse complement strand
GCGCGCCTCGTATCCTGTCGCCTCACTCATCCGCTTAGCGGCGCGCCCGGTAGGTGCCGCAAGGAAAATATCCATGCCCTCCCTCTCAAAATAGCGGATAATCGCGTTAATCGTCGTCGTCTTCCCCGTTCCCGGGCCTCCCGTGATCACCAAAAGGCCGTTCGCGGCCGCTTCCCGCACGGCCTCCTGCTGGAGCCCGTCCAGCTCGATGCCGATATCCTCCTCAATCTCCCGGATACGGCTGTGGAACGACGCTTCCGGCGTCTCATGCCCCACGTCAAGCTGCCTTAGCAGGAAGGCGGTATTTGCCTCCATATAATAAAAGCTTGCCATATACACGCACCTGCTGCCCGCAACTTCCTTCATCACCAGCTTCTTGTCTATGGCAAGGTCCATATAATGCTTTTCCATTCCGTCCGGGCTCACGCCCAGAAGGCTCGATGCCCTCTCCGTCAGCAACTCCTCCGGAAGGCACGTATGCCCCTCCTGCGCCGACAGGAGCAGGGTATGCAAAATGCCGCTACGAATGCGGAAATCCGAATCCGGGCGAATGCCCGTCCGCGAGGCGATCCCGTCCGCGATCCGAAAGCCGATCCCCCGGATATCCTCCGCCAGGCGGTAGGGGTTCTCCTTGACCACGCGGTAGACGTCCTGGCCGTAGGCGCGGTACACCTTCGCCGCCAAGGCCTGCGTGATGCCATATTGCTGCAGAAACATCATCGCCTGGCGCATCTCGCGCTTCCCCTCGACCTGGTCCGCGATTTCCATCGCCTTGCGCTCGCTGATTCCCTTGACCTCCGCCAGGCGCTCCGGCTCCTCCTCAAGGATCCGGAACGTGTCCGCCCCGAACTTCTTGACGATCCGGGCGGCCAGCGCCGCGCCGACGCCCTTCACCGCCCCGGAGCCCAGGTAACGCTCCATGGATTCCGTGTCCTCCGGCGGCTTTTCCCGGAACGAGGCCATCTTGAACTGCCTCCCGTAAACCGGGTGCGTGGCATATTCCCCTTCCATGCTGAGGCTCTCGCCTTCCCCCACGCCATGGAACGTCCCCACGCAGGTGACCTCCTCCTCCCCGCAGGAGAAGCCCAGCACGGCATACCCGTTCTCCTCATTCCGGTATATGATATGGGTCACATATCCTTCCAGCGTCTCCACGATCTCATTCCAGGCTGTAATTGCGCTTCATCTGCTCATAGAGCATCTGCGCGATCCCCAAGCCTTCCCCTTCCGCGGACTGCTCCGCGTAGCTTTGGATCACCTGCTCCTTGTAGTAATCCCTGAGCTGCCTCGTGGACGCGGACACGTCCTCGTCCGATTCCGGCACCATCTTTGCCATGGCCTTGAACATCTGCTCCGTGAAATATGCCTCGAAATCCTTGCATACCTCCTTCAGCTCGTCGTCCGTCGCGCCCGACAGATCGGAGCTTAACGTCTCCTCCAGCTTGCTCGTGGAGCTGGCATCCATCCTATAATAAGAACTCAAATTATCTACGCTAAGGCTCATCGGCCTCTCCTCCCTCCTATGCCGC
>CAZOLD010000125.1:0-2219 GCA_964580595.1 uncultured Eubacterium sp. | reverse complement strand
GCCTGTATCGCCTTGGAATTCATCTCATATGCCCTCTGCGCCACGATCAGGTCCACCATCTCGTCGGCGACCTGCACGTTGGAACCCTCCAAGTACCCCTGGCGCACGGAACTCTGCGTCAAGTTCGCGTTCGCTGCCTCTAGCATCGGCTGCCCCGACGCATCCGACACCGCGAAAAGGCTGTTGGCGAGCTTATTGAGGCCCGCCGGGTTGCTGAACTGGTACAAGCCGAAAGCCGTGTTCAAGTCCACGAAATTATGATCCGCGTCCAGATAGCCGATATCGCCCTCTTGCGTCACCATCAGGTTCGCCGAGCTGACCGTCCCCGGCATCGTGATCGGCTGCCCGTCCACGTCCAGCACGGGGTATCCCGCCGACGTGACCAGCGTGATGTTGCCGTCCGCGCCCACGCTCAGCTTGAAATCGCCGTTGCGGGTATAATACGTATTGCCGTCCGCGCCCCGCACCGCGAAGAACCCGTCGCCCTCAATGCCGAAAGCGGACTTGCTCTCCCTTTCAAGCAGCGCGCCCTGCGTGAAACTGGATGTGATGGACGCGACCCTGGTGCCCAAGCCTACCTCGGCGTCAATCGGCTTCTGCTCGCCATTCGCCGTCGTGGTCCTCGTCTGCAAGGTCTGATACAGCAGGGACTTGAACTCTGTCTTCTCATTCTTGTAACCCATGGTATTCACGTTTGCCAGGTTGTTCGCGATCGTGTCCACCGCCGTCTGCTGCGCGATCATGCCGGACGCCGCCGACCATAACGCTCTCATCATGTCAACTCAACCCCTTCCTAATCTTCGACTTCTTATCCCTTCTCTTTTTCCCATCTTCTCTATTTCTATCTTTTCTCTTTTCTCTTTTCTATCTTCTTTTTCCCAGTCTTCTTCCTAGTGCTTTCTTTTCTTTCCGCTATCTGTTTTATTTGTTTTTTCTTCTTCTAACTCTCCAAAGCCGCTTCCGCTTCCATCCCGCGGCGCCGTCCCTTCCACGCCACCGCCTTCTCCATCGCGCTGCCTCTCCTACGCGGCCATGGCTTCTATCCCTTGCCTCTCCTATGCGGCCATGCCTTCTATCCCGCTGCCTCTTCTACGCGGCCATGCCCTTCTACCCCGCCGCCTCTCCTACGCGGGCGTCCTACACCTTGCCGATGTCGTTCACGGCCTTCTCCAGCGTCGAGTCAATTGTCTGGATCATCTTCTGGTTCGTCTCGTATGCCCTCGCGATCTGGATCATCTCCACCATCTCGGAGACGACGTTCACGTTGGACATCTCCAGCGTCCCCTGCACCACGGCAGCGTCCGAGGGCTGCGCCTGGCCGCCGTCCACGAGCTCATACATGTTCTCGCCGTAATGCGCGAGGAAATTGTAATCCGCGAAATCCACGACGCCGACCTGTGCCACGAAAGCGCCGTTCTGGTAAATATTCCCAAACTCGTCCACGACCATCTCCACGTTGGGATCCACGCGGATATATCCGGCTTGCCCCGGGTTCCCCGCCTGGGCAGCCGCCTGGTTGAGCACGTAATCGCCGTCCTTCGTCAGCAGGTAGCCGTCCCGATTTACGGAAAACGCGCCGTCCCTCGTGTATTTCACGGACGTCTCACCAGCCTTGTTCGTGAAGGAGATCGCGAAAAACCCGTCCCCGTCCAGCGCGAGGTCATACGTGTTGTCCGTCACGCGGAACGCGCCCTGGCCGTAATCCGTGTAACATTCCCCGATCTTGACCCCTAAGCTGACGTCGCCGATCCCCGCCGGCAGCCCGTACGCGGACGTGTCCTTAAGCTTGATCGCGAGCATCTCGTCAAAAGACTGGGACGTCGACCCCTCTTTCTTGAACCCGTTCGTCGCGGAATTCGCCAGGTTGTTCGTAAGCACGTCCAGCCGGTTCTGCTGGTTGATCATCCCTGTGTATGCCGTATATAACCCTTTTACCATCGCGCCTCTCCTTTAATTAAAATCATCCAAGTTACAATCCAAACCAATCCTAATCCAAACGCCGTGCCAGCGGCGCCTAATCCTCCTCCGTCTTGCCCGAAAGGAATTCCACGTATTTCCCCGTCCCGATCGCGACGCAGGTCATCGGCTCCTCCGCCGTCATCGTGTTGATCCCCGTCCGATCCTCGATGAGCTCCTCCAGGCCCCGGAGCAGCGCACCGCCCCCGGTCAGGATGATGCCACGGTCGGCCACGTCCGCCGCCAGCTCCGGCGGCGTCTTC
>CAZOLD010000124.1:0-4951 GCA_964580595.1 uncultured Eubacterium sp. | reverse complement strand
TGATGGTCTCCACCATGTGCACCGGGATGCGGATCGTCCTCGCCTGGTCCGCTATCGCGCGCGTGATCGCCTGCCGTATCCACCACGTCGCGTACGTCGAGAACTTATACCCCTTGCGGTAATCGAATTTCTCCACGGCCTTGATAAGCCCCAGGTTCCCCTCCTGGATCAAGTCCAAAAAGAGCATCCCGCGCCCCACGTAACGCTTCGCGATCGAGATCACCAGGCGGAGGTTCGCCTCCGCCAGACGCTTCTTCGCCTCCTGGTCGCCTAACTCCATGCGCTTGGCAAGCTCAATCTCCTCTTCCGCGGTCAGAAGGGGCACCTTGCCAATCTCTTTTAAGTACATGCGGACAGGGTCCTCGATGGAAACCCCGTCCGGAACGGAAATGTCGATGTTGCCAACCTCGACCTCCTCTTCCTCGTCGATCAGGATGTCGTCATCCTCATCGGAAATCCGGAGCACGTCGATGTTATTGGACTCCAGAAAATCCAGGATTTTCTCAAAGCTGTCCGCGTCCAGCTCCATATCGCGGAAAAAGTCGTTGATCTCCTGGTATTCCAGGACATTCTTCTTCTTTTTCGCCAATGCCAGCAGCTCCTGAAGCTTCTCGTTAAATTTCACGTTTTTCTCTTCGTCCATCTCGCCTCATCCTTCCATTCTGAAAAACCGCTTTGCCCGCGGCATCCTATGCATCCCTGATCCGCTACCCTCCTTTCCCAAGCTTTTTAATCCGCCCGTCCCCGCGGGGGCAGGCCGCCACACATCCTCAGGGCATCGCCTCCTTCCCGTCGCCCATCTGCCGCTTCTTCCCTTATCCTTATCACCCCTCCTTAAAAATCCCGACGAAATCCATCCGTGAGAGCTTTTCTGCCTCTTTCTTTTCCGCAATCAGCTTCTGCAGGCCTTCCGAGTCCGTCTGGTCCAGCTCCCGCAGCCTGTGCGCGATGCTGTTCTCCTTGACGCGCGTCACGGTCTCCCTTAGCGCCTTCGCCTTCTCCTCCGGGGTGGTGAGGTCGGAAACGCCCGCGTGGAAGATGGAGGCGGCCTCGCTCTGCTGCTCCCCGTCCTCGAACATGGAGATGATCTGCGCGGGGTCGGGCTTCCCCTCCTCGTATTGCCCGTAAATGGCGTCGGCGACTTTCCTAAGCAGCTCCTCCGTGAAGTCCTCCGGCCCCAAGAACGGCCGGATCGCCTCAAAGAGCGTCTGGTCGCCCGCCATCCACGCCAGCATCAGCTTCTGGGACGTCCTGACGCCGTCCTCTTTCGCCTTCTTCTTCCGGACGCCGGACTTTAGGGGCTGCCGCAAGGCGCCGGACTTGCCCGCCTCGCTGATCACGAGCTTGCGCAGCTTATCCGGGCCGATCCGGTATTTTTCCGCCACCGCCTCGATGTAATTGTCCCGCTCGATCTCCTCCTCGAACTGGAGGAGCTTCTCCGCCACGGCATGGAAAAAAGCCGTCTTCGACGCGGGGTCGCGCAGGTCGTATTCCCGCTCTAAGACGCTAAGCTCAAAAGAGAAGCTGCCCTGCGCCGCGTCGATCCGCTCCTGGTACCCCTCAGGCCCGATCGCCCGGATCAGCTCGTCCGGATCCTTGTACGGCTCCAAGCTCACGACCTTCACCTCGATCCCCGCCTCCCGCAGGATCGGGATCGCGCGCAGCGCCGCCTTTATGCCCGCCTCGTCGCTGTCATAGGTGCAATACGCCTCCCTCACGTAGCGCTTCATGAGGCCCGCGTGCCCCTGCGTCAGGGCGGTCCCAAGCGACGCCACGGCATTGTCGAACCCGGCCTGGTGCAGCGCGATGACGTCCATGTACCCCTCGCATAGGAGAAAATAGGGCCTCCGCGTGGACTTCGCCAAATTCAGGCCGTAGAGATTCCTGCCCTTGTCGAAAACCGGCGTTTCAGGGGAATTCAGGTATTTCGGCTTCCCATCCCCCATGACGCGCCCGCCAAAGCCGATGACATGGCTGCCCGCGTCCATGATGGGGAACATGACGCGGTTCCAAAACCGGTCATGCGCGCCCCTCCCGTCAAGGGAGATGACGCCGGCGTCCTTCAAGATGCCGTCGTCGTATCCCTTTTTCTTGAGATATTGGTACAAGTCGTCGCTGAATTTGTTGGAATACCCCAGGCCGAATTTTTGCAAGGTGTCGGGGGAAAGCCCGCGTCCCTTAAAATACGCCATCCCCACCTTCCCCTGCTCCATCCTAAGCTGCGCGTAGAAATATCTCGCCGCCTCCTTGTTGACCCGCAAAATGCGCGCCCGCTTCTCTGCCTCTTCCCTCTCCTCCCGTCCCGTCCCCCGGTCCGGGAGCTGGATCCCCGCCCGCGCCGCTAGGGCCTCGACCGCCTCCCTGAAGGTGTCGTTCTCATATTGCATCCGGAACGTGATCACGTTCCCGCCCGCGCCGCAGCCGAAGCAATAGTACAGCTGCTTGTCCCGGGACACGGAAAAGGAGGGGGTCTTTTCGTTATGGAAGGGGCAGAGCCCGAAATATTGGCTGCCCTTTTTCTGAAGCCGCACGCCGCTCTCGGAAATCACGTCCACGATATCATTGGCCGCGCAGACTTCGCTCACGACCTGCTCGGAATAATAAGCCATCCGCCCCACCTCGCGTCACGGCCCGGCAGCCGGGAATCCGGCCGCGGGCCCCTCTTTTCCCGGCGTGGGCCTAGCAAAGCCCGTTGACCTGCCACGCCTTGGGAATGAAGAGCTCCTCGTATTTCGCGATCGCGTACCGGTCCGTCATCCCCGCGATATAGTCGCAGATGACCCGCTCCGCCGTCTCGCCCGACTCCATCATGTCCAAATATTGGCGGGGGAGGGCGTCAATATTTTCCTGGTAATAGCGGAAAAGGCGGAGCAGCAGCTCCTCCGCGCGCTTCTCCTCCCCCTTCGCCGCGGGGTTCATGTAGACATGCTCGAACATGAACTGCCGGAGCCCTTGCATGGCGCCGCCGACCTCCTCTGACATGCGGATGTCGTCCTGTCCTAAGCTGTTCATCACGATATCATGGATCAGCGTGTCTAACCTCTCTCGCGTCGTGCCGCCTAAGATCTCCCGGTATTCCGCCGGGATATCGTCCTCGGAGAGGACCTGCGCGCGGATCGCGTCGTCGATGTCGTGGTTGATGTAGGCGATCTTGTCGGACAGCCTCACGATCTTCCCCTCCAGCGTCGACGGCATCAAATGCGTCTGGTGGTTCAAGATCCCGTCGCGCACTTCCCAGGTGAGGTTGAGCCCCTCCCCGTCCTTCTCTAGCTTCTCCACGATCCGCACGCTCTGCTCGTTGTGCCGGAACCCTTCCCCGCAAATGGAGTTTAGCATCTGCTCCCCCGCGTGCCCGAACGGCGTATGCCCCAAATCGTGCCCCAGCGCGATGGCCTCCGTCAATTCCTCGTTCAGCCGGAGCGCGTTCGCAATCGTCCGGGCGTTCTGGGACACCTCAAGCGTGTGCGTCAATCTCGTGCGGTAATGGTCGCCCTTCGGCGCCAAGAAGACCTGCGTCTTGTGCATCAGCCGCCGGAAGGCCTTGCTGTGCAAAATCCTGTCCCGGTCCCTCTGGAAAACGGGGCGGATGTCGCATTGCGGCTCCTCGCGCTCCCGCCCCCTGGAGTTCTCGCTAAGCATGGCATAGGGGCTTAGGGACGTGCGTTCGAGCATTTCCAGATTTTCCCTTATGAGCATCGCGCCTCACCTCGCAACCCGGCCGCCCCGCGGCCCGTCAATATTTCCCCATCCGCCCGATGACGGCGGCGGCCGCCTTGTACACCGGGCCTTCCATGTGCTTCCTGACCTGGGAGAGCCCCTCGCGGATGGGGATCCCCTGCGGGCAGAGCCGCTCGCATTTCCCGCAACGCACGCATTTTGACGCGTTGGTGCGGTTCGTGCGCATCGTGGTGCACATCACGTAGGACTTGATCCCGGCGTACCAGCTGTCCGTGTACCTCGTGTTGTACGCGGCAAAGCAGCCCGGGATGTCCACGCCCGAGGCGCACGGCATGCAATAGCCGCACCCGGTGCACGGCACCTTCATGCATCGGTTGATCTCGCCCTTCACCTTCTCTATGACTTCCCGGTCATGGGGCGCCATGCAACCCGGCGCCGCGTCGCCCGCGATCCGCGTATTCTCCTCCACCTGGGAGACGTCGCTCATGCCGGAGAGCACGACCGTCGGCTCCGGCTGGTCCCACAGCCAGCGAAGCCCCCATTCCGCCGGGCTGCGGGTAGGCTTCTCCTGCTCAAAGATCCTGGCCGCCGCCTTCGGGAGGCCGTTCGTGAGGCGCCCCCCGCGCAGAGGCTCCATGATGATGACGGGCATCCCCTTCTCATGCGCCCGCAAAAGCCCCCTCCTGCCGGCCTGGGAATTCTCGTCCATGTAATTATACTGGATCTGGCAGAAATCCCAGTCGTAGGCGTCTAGGATCTTTAGGAAATTGTCCGTGTTCCCGTGGAAGGAAAACCCGATGTTCCCGATCTTCCCCTCCGCCTTCTTCCTGGCGACCCATTCCTCGATCCCTAATGTCCTAAGCCTCTCCCAGGCGGCGATGTCATTTAGCATGTGCATCAGGTAATATTCCACATGGTCCGTCTGCAGCCGCTCCAGCTGCTCCGTGAAATATTTGTCCATGTCCCCCGGCTGCTCGATGTAATAATGGGGAAGCTTCGTCGCGACGTTCACCCGGTCCCTGTACCCCTTGGATAAGAACTTCCCGAGGCACGCCTCGCTCCCGCCATAAATATACGCCGTGTCAAAATAATTCACGCCCCGCTCTATGGCAAGGCGCATCACCTCCTCGGCCTTCGCCTGGTCAATCCCCGGTCCCCGCTTCGGGAAACGCATGCACCCTAGGCCCAGCGCGGACAGCGGCTCCCCATTCCTCGATACCTAATGTCCTAAGCCTCTCCCAGGCGGCGATGTCATTTAGCATGTGCATCAGGT
>CAZOLD010000123.1:0-4986 GCA_964580595.1 uncultured Eubacterium sp. | reverse complement strand
TTATGCTTGATATGCAGGATTCCGATAAAGAAGCTCCCGAATACGATCTCGATCCCGATCACGATGAGCAGCATGGCCGGTATCGTGATGCGCATCATCTTTTCCGGGGACAGGCCGCCGAAGCCCGTTTTCCCCCAAATGACGAACGCGATGACCGTAGCCGCGATCCCAAGCAAAAACAGCACGGTCCCTATCACCACGCCTTTCTCCGTCGACGTTTCCGAAAGCCATTTGTCCAGCTTGCTGTCCGTCGGGATAAAGCCCGTCTCGCTGGCGTAGGAGCGGACGAAAAGCGAGAACATCACGAGGTTCACGCCCACCATCATGGCCGCCGCCGCGTACATCAGCGTGTGCACGCCCAGCCCGACGGAGCCGATATGGATGTTCCCGAACGTAAGCACGACGGTCAGGACCAACCCTATGGCGAACAGCGCCATGCCAGGGTACATGAACAGCCAATTCGGGCTGTGCATCAGCAGAAATTTCAAATGCCGCCAGCCGTCGGACCAGCTCCTTAAGTGCGGCGCGCGGGAGCGCCCGTCCTTTTTTAACGTCGTCGGGACTTCCGTGATGTTCAAATGGTTCAAGGTCGCCTTCACCACCATCTCGCTCGCGTACTCCATCCCTGTCGTGACAAGGCCGAGGCCTTGGATGGACTGCCTGTTGTACCCGCGCAGGCCGCAATGGTAATCGCCAATCTTGCATGGGAAAAACAGCCGCGCGATGAACGAAAGGACCGGATTGCCCAGGTAACGGTGGAGGGGCGGCATAGCCCCTGGCTCGATCCCTCCCTTGAACCGGTTGCCCATCACCAGGTCATATCCCTCCCGCAGCTTTTCCAAGAAGGGCATCAAATGCAGGAAATCATAGCTGTCGTCCGCGTCGCCCATGATCACGTATTTCCCGAGCGCGGCGTCGCATCCGCCAATCAAGGCCGCGCCATAGCCTTTCTCCTCCACTTCCACCACGCGCGCCCCGTTCTCCTTTGCAATCTGCCGCGAGCCGTCCGTGCTGCCGTTATCCGCGACCACGATTTCCCCGTTCACCCCGTTTTCCTCAAGGAACGTCCGCGCCTTCCCGATGCAGGTCGCCAGCGTCTCCGCCTCGTTCAGGCAGGGCATCAAGATTGTCAGCTCGTATTCTTCCTTCATCCCATAACTCCTCCCATATCAAATTCGCCGCGCCCCGCCCGCTTAGTACAAGTCAATCGCGTAAGCCCAGGCAATGGAAATGGACACGGCGGCGCAGATCCCCAGCACGGCGCCATTGTAAATCCGGCGATCCATCCTGTTCTCGATCTTCCCGCTCCCGACGCAATACAGGACGGGAAAAATGACGGGCGCGATGTAGCGGTACTGGCAGCCCAAAATCTCCCCTTTCCCCACTGGCGTGAACGCCACGTACA
This sequence comes from uncultured Eubacterium sp., assembly GCA_964580595.1. Lineage (GTDB taxonomy): Bacteria > Bacillota > Clostridia > Lachnospirales > Lachnospiraceae > Petralouisia. Next base: position 3,581 of record CAZOLD010000123.1, on the reverse strand, counting down.
TGGAAGTCGCGACGAGGCAGAGCGCCGCGAACGAAAGCGCGAGCACGCACGCCTTCCGCCATAAGGGCACCTCCCTGTCGCAAGGCGCCTTATCCGTGAACCCGACGACCGCGAGCGCCACCACCATCAGCGCGCTGCCCGGCGCCGCCTGCAGCCGGGTAAAATAATGCAGGTTCCCGACAGACTGGCATGCCATCCCAGGCGACACGTATTCCCCCAGGAAACGAAGCAAGATCCCGGCATATTCCAGCGGATGGGAGAAAATATAGGAGATCTGCCCCATGGCGTCCACGCCTTGCCCGCCGCGCGCGTCCCCCGCGGGGGCGCCGTCCCCCGGCAGGAGGAAGGAAAACGCCATCCCCCCGAGGCCTCCCACCGTAAGCGCCGCGACCGCCAGCAGGAGGATGTTCCTCTGCCTCCTGCTTTCAAACTTCGACGCAGGCATGAGGAGGACGGCCAGCAGCAGGGGGATATATACCATCTTTGGCCCGGCACCTATGAAAAACGCGAGCGCCATGCACAGCCATTCCGACGCCTTCATCTTCTTCTCCGGCTGCTGCAGCTCCCCGAAATAAAAGCAAAAGCCGTACAGAAACCATGCCGTGACCCAGGTGTCGTAAGAATACGACGCGGCCATGAACAGGTTGAACGGGAGGAGAGCGACGACCGCCGCGATCATTTTCCCGGATTTCAGGCGCCGTACCGCGAAAAAAACCATGGCCGCGTAAAACAGGAGGTTGCACCATCGCCCCAGCTTGAACGTCATGTGGTAGGGAAGGTTCATCACCCGCCCGGCCCACAGGCCGAATGCCGCCGGCAGGTAGCACCAGTTCCGATAGCCTGGCCAGTAACGCCCAATCAGCCCCTTCTTGTCTAGGAGGTAGCGGCTGTCCGCCTCTTCATTAAATTCCTCCTGGCTCTCCCTGTCGTAATTCTCATGGTTCAACGCCGTGTCCGTGAAATGGTCCACATAGTAAAGCTCCGCGCCCGTGACGCCGGGGCTCAGGATGTGGGAGATCAGCATCGGGTAGTAATAATGCCATTCGTCGTCCCACGACACCCCGCAAGACGCCGGGAGCACGGCGGCAAAGACCGTACCCACGCTTAAGATGACGACGAGGACGGCGATCTCCACCTTCCTCGCCACGATGTCCCGGAAGCAGAAGAACAAGCCCGCCATTTCCGCGCACGCGAAAATCGCGAGGTAACGCCCATAATAAAACGCGTCTCCCCCGTAAAACAGGGCGGCCACGAGCCGCTCCGCGCCATAAGAGACGGCGGCCGCCGCTAAGAGGACGGCGGCGGCTTTCCCCACGCTCGGGGCAAGCTCTAGCATCCGCGGCTTGCTAATCGTGATCCGCTTCATTTAACTTTTCTCCTTTGACGTAGAACCGCATGATGAGCCGCGCAAGCCACTTTGGCCAGAATTTCTGGAACATGGCGTAATCCTCTTTCGCGCGGATGTTCCCCTCGCGTATCGTCCGGGACGTCTCCGACCCCTCGTGCACGCGATGGCAGGTGAGGGGCCGCCTAGAATAGACGAACGAACCCTCCACGCGGGACAGCTTCTCCCATTCCTCCCAATCCAGGTCGCTTAGGAAACGGGATTCAAACACGGTTTCCGGCAGGTTTTTCCTGACATAAGTGACGGACCAGCACGCCACGGGATTCCCGAACGCGAGGACGCAGCGCTTCGCGAACCTCTTCCCCTGGAGCGCCCGCGCGCGCAAGGGCAGGAGCATCAGCCTCTTGATCCTTAGCATCGTGCTTTTCTCCACGACGCGCCCGTTCCGCAGCTCGTAATAATCCGTAAAATAAATGAGCGGGCGCGCCGCCTGGTTGACGCGCCCTAGCATATCCTGCACATATTCCGGCTGGTAACGGTCGTCCTGGTGCGCCAGCGTGACCAGCTCCGTCCCGGCGCAATGGTAGGCGAAATTCCAGTCATTCGCGATGCCTCCCTCCCCCGGGTTGACATAGAGCGGAATCCGGTATTTTTCCGCCATCGCCCTGATGTGCCCGTTATCCGTCGAGGTCGCCATGAGAATCTTCGACGGGACGGACTGCTTTCGCAATGACCGGATACATTCCTCCAGGTACGGGCTCTCCTTGTACGCGCAAACCACGAACGTATGGTCCTTTTCCTGAAATGCCATCTCTCCTTCCCCTCCCCTTATTCTCCCTTAGCCGCCCTCCCGGGCGGCCCCGCTTTCTGCTCCCTAGGGCCGCGCGGCTTTGCTAGGCGGCACCACGCCCTCCCGGGCGGCCCGCCTGTGCTATGGATCCTCGGCCATCTGCCTGGCTGGGCGGCTCCCCCTTCCGCCTTCGCCCCCACCGGCGCCCGCCCATCCATGCCGCTACGGGCGGCCCCGCCTGCTGTTCCCTGGGCCGCGCGGCCTCACGCGCCTCGCTTGCCGTACATTTCCTCGTAATACTTCTGGTACCCGCCGCTCGTCACGTTCCGCATCCATTCCTCGTGCTCGAAATACCAGGCAATCGTCTTGCGGATGCCGTCTTTGAACATGGTTTCCGGCTCCCAGCCGATCTCCGCCCGAATCTTGTCCGGCGCGATGGCATACCTCCTGTCATGGCCCTTCCGATCCTCCACGAACGTGATCAAATCCGTGCTGACTCGCTCCCTCCTGGGATCGCCCTCCGGCAGCATCTCCCGCAGCGTGTCGATGATGATATGGATGATCTCGATGTGCTGCTTCTCGGTATGGCCGCCGATATTGTAAGTCTCGCCAAGCCTCCCCTGCTCCTGCACCATGTCGATGGCCTTCGCGTGGTCTTCCACATACAGCCAGTCCCGGACATTCCTGCCGTCTCCGTAAACCGGGAGCTCTTTGCCCTGGAGCGCGTTGTGGATGATGAGCGGGATCAGCTTCTCCGGGAACTGGTACGGCCCGTAATTATTGGAGCAATTCGTGATATTCGCCGGGAAATGATAGGTATCGATATAGGCTTTCACGAGGAAATCCGAGCTTGCCTTGCTGGCGGAATAGGGGCTGTGCGGGTCATACGGGGTCGTCTCAAAAAAATAGCCGCCGTCCTCATCCAGCGAGCCATACACCTCATCCGTAGACACATGGAGGAATTTCTTCCCTTCCCGGAAACTCCCGTCCTCCAGCTCCCAGGCCTCCTTCGCGCAATTGAGCATGACAGCCGTGCCAAGCACGTTCGTGCGCACGAAAACCTCCGGGTCGCGGATGCTCCTGTCCACATGGCTCTCCGCCGCGAAATGCACGACCCTGTCCACGTCATTTCCCGAGAAAATCCCGCGTATCGCCTCTTTGTCGCAAATGTCCGCCTTCACGAACGTGTAATTCTGTCTGCCCTCGATATCCTTCAGGTTCTCCAGGTTGCCCGCGTATGTCAGCTTGTCCACGTTGATGATGCGGATCCCGTCGCCGTATTTGCGGAACATGTAATGAATGTAATTCGAGCCGATGAACCCGGCTCCCCCCGTCACCAAATAAGTCCTCATGTCTCCTTTTCTCCTTCCTTCGCCCGCGCTAAGGCGCCAGGCCCGGGCTTACGTCTCAGAGGCCATATATTCCCGCAGCGCGTCCTCCCATCCC
>CAZOLD010000122.1:0-5039 GCA_964580595.1 uncultured Eubacterium sp. | reverse complement strand
GATTCGCAAGGGGAAAGCCTGGATTTGGAAGGCATTGAGGGTGACGCCGGCACAGGCGGGCTAGACGCCTCCGGCAGCCTCGACTTGGATTTGGGCGCGATAGAAGAGGATATCGGGATCGGGGACGAAAGCGGGATGGCCTCCGGCGTATCCGGGAAGGCTTATGTCTGGGCGGCCGATGAGAATGACCGGCTCGAGAAGCGTGAAGTGGAAGTAGGGGCGTATGACGCGGAGTTCGGGGAATACGAGATTTTGTCGGGGCTTACCGAGGACGATTACATCGCGTTTCCGATGGACGGGCTGTATGAGGGCGTGAAGACGGTCAAGGACGCGTTAGAAGTGGATTACACTTCGCCAATGTATAACCAGGACAGCGGCGCGGGCGATGGCAGCGGCGCGGGCGACAGCAGCGGCATGGACGCGAGCGGCGCGGCAGGCAGCGGCGTGATGGACAGTAGCGTGGCAGGCAGCGGCATGATGGACAGTGGCATGATGGACAGCAGCGTGGCGGGAGACAGCGGCATGATGGACAGCGGCGCGATGGATAGCAGCAGCGTGGCGGGCGATGGAAGCGGAGGATCGGAGAGCGGATCCGGCGACAGCTCGCAAGAGGGCGCCGCGGACGGCGCTCTGGCACGGTGACTGGGGGGATGGCGGATGATCTTGGATTTGCAGCATATTTTCAAGGATTATCAGCAGGACAAGCTGGTGGTTCCGGTATTGAAAGATATCTCCCTCCAGGTGGAGGAAGGGGAGTATGTGGCCATCATGGGGCCGTCCGGATCGGGAAAGACGACGCTCATGAATATCATTGGCTGCCTGGATCGCCCCACGTCCGGGAAGTATTTCCTGCAAGGGGAGGATGTCCTTAGGTATAAGGATCGGGAGATGTCCGACTTGCGTTTGCGCAGCATCGGGTTCGTGTTCCAGAGCTTCCATTTGCTCCCTTGGGAGAGCGCGGTTGAGAATGTCTCCTTGCCGTTAAGCTACGCCGGAGTCAGGAAAAAGGAACGGCGGCAGCGGGCGGTTCAGGCGCTAGAGCGCGTGGGGCTCGGCGACCGCGTGTCATTCCGCCCTACGCAGCTCTCGGGCGGCCAGAAGCAGCGCGTGGCAATCGCGCGAGCCATGGTGAATAACCCGAAGATCCTTTTGGCGGATGAGCCGACAGGGTCCTTAGACTCCAAGTCAGGGGAGCAGATCATGGAGCTGTTCCGGAAGCTGAACGAGGATGGGATGACGGTGATCATGATTACCCATGACAGGGCGATCGCCTCGAACGCGAAGCGCGTGGTAAACATCATAGACGGGATGATTACGGAAGGCGGCAGGGGGTATGGCGATGAGTAAGAAAGCGGTGTTCGCGGCGATAGCGGCGGTTGGCCTCGTGGCGGCCGCGGCATACGGCGGCATCCTGCTTTATCAGGATCAGCAGGACAAGAGCACCACGGCGGAGGTGCAGCGGGTGTCGGACATGAACTGGGGAGCCGCGGACACGGGCATGTCCAGCTCCGGCATCGTGACGAACGATGATTACCAGGAGGTCGATTTGCTGCAGGACAAAACCGTGAAGAAGGTATACGTGGAGGAAGGGCAGGAGGTTTCCAAGGGGGATCCCTTGATTTCCTATGACATGACCTTGACGGACCTGGACCTGGAAATGAAGGAATTGGAGGCGTCCGTGGCGGCGAACAAATTAAAGTTAGCCAAGCGCGAGCTAAAGAAGCTGAGGAACACGAAGCCGATCCCGGCATCGCCGCCGGAGCCTGAACCAGAGCCGGAGCCGGAACCGGAGCCTGAGCCTGAGCCGGAACCCGAGCCGGAACCCGAGCCAGAGACTGAGACCGAGCCCGAGCGGGAAAAGACAGGGGACGCGTACCATTACATTAAGGTGGGCGCCAAGGCGAACCAGGGAAAGGGGACGGAGGAGGATCCCTATGTCTACTTATGCATGCCGGATTGCTATGTTTTAGGCGGATTTATCAACCGACTGTCGGCGGATAAGGGGAATCCGGTTTATGTCAGCCTGGAAATCCATAAGGGGAATACCTTGGAGGGAAAGCGGCTGAGCTCCTGGGAAATCAGCGGCGTGAGCGGGTTCCCGACGATGGCTGAGGGCTCTAAGTGGTCAGTGAGGTGGAAAGCGCAGATTGTGGACGCGCCGGAACCGGAGTCCGAGCTGGAACCGGAACCGGAGCCTGAACCGGAGCCTGAGCCGGAGTTCGAGCCGGAACCGGAGCCCGATCTGGAGACCGAACCGGAGGAGGGATATACGGCCGAGGAGCTTTCCCTCATGATTAAGGAGAAAGAAGAGGAAATCCGTGACCTGGATTTGGCAAACCGGAAGGCCTCCCTGGAATATGAGCAGCTCAAAGCCGTCTCGGACGACGGGATAGTCCGTTCCAAGCTAAACGGCGTCGTGAAGAGCGTGGGCGACGTGGATAACCCCCCGATGGACGGCTCCGCTTTCCTTACCGTATCTGGCTCGGAAGGGCTCTACGTCAAAGGCTCGGTCAGCGAGCTGCAGTTAGGGGAGATCGAAATCGGGCAGAAAGTATACGCGAATTCCTGGGAAAGCGGCAAGAGCTTCGAGGCGGAGATCACGGAGATTTCCCCCTACCCGGAGCAGAGCGCGGATGTTTGGGGGGAAGGCAACCCGAACGTGTCCTATTATTCTTATACCGCGTATATCGAAGACACGGAGGGGTTGCGCAACGGGGAATATGTGGACTTGAGGATGGCCGAAGGAGCGCAGGACGCCGGCAGCGTGATTTCCATCGAGAAAGCGTACGTCAGGGAGGAAGACGGAAGGAAGTACGTGCTGAAGGCCGGGAAGGATGGTCGGCTCGTGAAGCAGTACGTGAAGACGGGGAGGACGTTCTGGGGGCAGGCTGTCGAGATCCTCTCCGGGCTTACCGGGGATGACCGGATTGCCTTCCCGTACGGGAAATCCGGAAAGGAAGGGGTAAGGGTCGCAGAGGAGAGCGATTACGGGAGCGGCATGCTGCGCTAGGCTCTCCTTCGGCTCAGGATCATGGAACGATGAGGGAGGGAGAGAGATGCTTGAGAATATCCGATTGTCCTTTCAGGGCCTGTGGTCGCATAAGATGCGGTCATTCCTCACGATGCTAGGCATTATCATAGGGATTGCCGCTATCATCGCCATTGTCTCCACGATCAAGGGGACAAATGAGCAAATTAAGGAAAACCTGATTGGATCCGGGGACAATACCGTGAACATCCAGCTTTACCAGGGCGACAATACGTACGGGATGGATTACCTTGGGGCTCCGGACGGCGTCCCGGTCATCACGGAAAAAAAGAGGGAGCAGCTGGAGGGGCTTGACCATGTGGAGGATGTTTCCCTGTACACGTACCGCGAGGTCTATAACGGCGTTTTTTATCAGAATACGGGGATGTCCGGCGGGAGGGTATATGGCGTTGACAGGCATTACTTAGACGTCGGGAATTACTTGATCCGCAGGGGCAGGGGGTTCACGGACGCGGATTTTTTGAAATTCCGGAAGGTAGCCATTTTGGACGCCTCCTCTTCCGAGACGCTTTTCCAGGGGGAGGATCCGATCGGGAAGACGATTGAGATCCAGCAGGAGCCCTTCGTCGTCATTGGGATTATCGAGAAATCCTCGAAATTTGAGCCTGTCATCAACGATATCGAGGAATACTATACGTATATGCAGTCCAGCAGCGGCTCGATCTTCGTCCCGAATTCCCAGTGGCCGGTCCTCTATGGTTACGACGAGCCGCAGTCTTTGCTGCTCAAGCTAGACAGCGTGGACAACATGACGGTGGCCGGGAAGGAAGCGGCCAATATGCTGAATTTGGATCTGTCCGTCACGGACGAGACGATATCGTATAAGGCGGACGACTTGCTAAAGCAGGCGGAGGATATCCAGAATTTAAGCCAGTCCACGAACACCATGCTGATTTGGATTGCCGGGATATCGCTCCTAGTCGGGGGCATCGGCGTCATGAACATCATGCTGGTGTCCGTCACGGAGCGCACGCAGGAAATCGGCTTGAAGAAGGCAATCGGCGCGAGGAAGGGGAGGATCCTGGGGCAGTTTTTGACGGAGGCCGCGGTCCTCACCAGCCTGGGAGGCTTGATAGGCGTGATCGTGGGAATTATCCTGGCGGAGGTGATTTCCAAGGTGACGGGGACTTTGGTTGCCATCAGCGTCCCCGCGGCCGTGCTCGCGGTCGTGTTCTCCATGGTAATCGGGATTCTTTTCGGGCTGCTCCCATCGTATAAGGCGGCGAACCTAAACCCGATCGACGCCTTGCGGCACGAGTAGGGATTAATCCGGCGCGGGCAATTTTGGGGCAGCGCGCGAATGCAGGAGGGATAGCATGATTGATTTGAGATTTCTCCGGGAAAACCCGGAGGCGGTAAAGCAGAACATACGGAATAAATTCCAGGACAGCAAGCTGCCGCTGGTGGACGAGGTCATTGGCCTGGACGCGGAGGCGAGGAAGACGCAGCAGGAGGCGGACTCGCTCAGGGCGGAGCGCAAGAAGCTCTCGAAGCAGGTTGGCGCCTTGATGGCGCAGGGCAGGAAGGAAGAGGCCGAAGCCGTGAAGGGGCAGGTGGCCGCCGGCGCGCGGCGCCTGGAGGAACTGGAGGAGAAAGAGGCGAAGCTGCAGGAAAGGATCACGGAGATCATGATGGTGATCCCGAATATCATAGACCCTTCCGTGCCGATTGGGAAGGACGACAGCGAGAACGTGGAGGTGGAGCGGTTTGGCGAGCCGGCGATTCCGGATTTCGAGATCCCGTACCACACGCAAATCATGGAGAGCTTCGGGGGGCTTGATTTGGACAGCGCGAGAAAAGTCGCGGGAAACGGCTTTTACTACCTGATGGGGGATATCGCGAGGCTGCATTCCGCCGTGATTTCCTACGCGAGGGATTTCATGATTGGGCGCGGGTTCACGTATTGCGTGCCCCCGTTCATGATTCGGAGCAATGTCGTGACGGGCGTGATGAGCTTTTCGGAAATGGACGCCATGATGTACAAGATCGA
>CAZOLD010000121.1:3730-5045 GCA_964580595.1 uncultured Eubacterium sp. | reverse complement strand
GGCCTCTACCGGAAGCTGGGGGAGATCTGCTCCAGGAAGGGCATGAAGCGCAAGACCTACCTGAACCTTCTAAAGAAGTTGCGCCGGCAGTTGAAGAAAGTACAGAGAAATGAGATGTACCAGCTGACTTGCCTTACGATGAGCACTGCCCAGTATATTATCCAGAATGAGCAGTTCCTCTCCTATGATTCCGCGCAGGAGGAGGGGAAAGAGATTGCCAGGAAGGGCGTCATTTACATGGAAGGAACCGCGCGGTGCGCGGAAATCTTCCAGGAATACGCGAAAGAGGTGTTCGGGGAATGGGAGCCCGGGGCATGAAGGCATTATTCTACCGCTACGGGAGCATCTGCGAGCCGGCGGCGATCGCCGCCTTCGGACGGCTCGGCATAGAGATCCGGGAGGTTGAGGGCGGTGGGTTCCTCTCCCCGTCCGAGCAGCTCTCGCTCGTCAGGGGACCACTTCTGGATGAGGAATGCTCGTTTGTCTTTAGCTTTAATTATTTTCCCGTCCTCTCGGAGGTTTGCAATATCTTCCGCATTCCCTACGCCTGTTGGGTCGTGGACAGCCCGGTGCTGGAATTATATTCGGAATCCCTTCGCAAGCCGTGGAACCGCATCTTCCTGTTTGACCGGGAGATGGTCCGGGAGTTTTCCCCCAGAGATCCCGGCAGGGTCTTTTACCTGCCGCTTGCCCCCGACGTGGGGACGCTGCAGGATATTTGCGAGAGCATTACGGATAAAGACCGGGAGGCCTACGGGTGCGATATCTCTTTCGTTGGCTCGCTTTATTCCGAAAAATGCCCTTATGACCGGATCACGGGTGCGCCGGACTATCTCATGGGGTACATCGACGGCATCATCGACGCCCAGCTATTGGTGCATGGGCGCAGTTTCCTAAGGGAGCTTGTGACGGATGAGATCGCCGCCATGCTTCGCTCTTATATCCCGGGGTATTACTGTTTCCCGGAAAATTATGCGGGGGATGAGAGGGCACTGGCCGCCGATTTGTACATTGGCGCGAAGGCGACGGAAGTGGAGCGGAGGCGCCTGCTGTCGGCGCTGTCGGAAAAATATCCGGTCGACCTCTATACGGGGAGCGACACGTCCCCCCTTCCTAAGGTGAGGGACAGGGGATTGGCAAGCACATATCCGGAGATGCCGAAGATCTTTCGCTTGAGCAAAATCAACTTGAACATGACCGCGAGGGGCATCCGCTCCGGCATCCCGCAGCGCGTCTGGGACGTGCTGGCCTGCGGGGGCTTCCTCCTGACGAACCGCCAGGCGGAAATCCCGGAATATTTTAAGGAGGGGGAGGA
>CAZOLD010000121.1:0-3630 GCA_964580595.1 uncultured Eubacterium sp. | reverse complement strand
CGTTATTTCCCGAATATCCGCCATGTGAAGTTCCTCCCGCTCTCCGGGAGCTTCCTGCGGAAGGATATCCCTTACCGGGAGCGGAAATATGACGTCGTCTTCACAGGAACCTACATGCCGCTGGCGGTGTATCTCAACGCGATTTCCAAGAAATTCCAAGGGGAGCTGGGGCGCTTCGCGCAGGCCATGGTCCGTGAGGTGGAGCGGGATCCGAGCCTCACGCTGGAAGAATACCTAGGGCATCAGCTAAAGGAAAACGGCATCGAGGTGACGGATGAGGACTTTAATGAGCTCATGCAGGAATTCTACGACGTGAATTTATATGCCCGTACCCTGTACCGGGAAAGAATCATCCGCACCCTGGCGGAGGGCGGCATACCGGTCCACGTGTTCGGGAACGGCTGGGAGAAATTCGAGTGCGGCAGGAAAGAGAATCTCATCATCGAGAAGGGGGGGGCTTACGTCGCCAGGAAAGCGGTCGCGGACGCGAGGATATCGCTCAACGTGATGCCGTGGTTCAAATCCGGGTTCCAGGAGCGTATCGCGACGGCCATGTTAAGCGGGGCGGTCGCGGTCACGGACGAGAGCTCCTATATCAACGAGAACTTCACGTCCGGGGAAGAGCTGGTGACATACTCATTGGAGCGGCTGGAGGAGCTGCCGGGCAAGATCCGGCACCTTTTGGAGAACGCCGGGGAGGCGGAGCGCATCGCGAGGAACGGGCGGGAGCGGGCGTTATCCGGGATGACATGGCAGCACCGGGCGCTTGAGATCGCGGATTTCGTGCTCCGCTGCCGGGGCGAGGGCGGGCTGCGGGCCGGCCGGCCGGCGGGGAGGGTGCTGCAGATCCCATATTCTTATTTGCACAAGGATACGGTGGGGAAGGACGCGCTTTCTCGCGCACAGGGAATTTTAGACGAGCTATACGACATCGCGGGGAACAGCACGTTAGAAGCGGCGGACGTGAAGTACCTGTACACGAAATACCTCCGCATGCTGGCGGACACGCGCGCGAATTTCCCGGAGCTGGAGCTGAGCGGATTCCTGGACGATTTCATGGAAGACATGACGGACGACGACGCGGAGGACGGCGGGGAGCTTCTCGAGATGGCGTGCGGGCAGTTCCGTTCCTATTTCCTCCTAGCCGAGAACCAGGCCCTGGAAGCGCAGGCGAAGAAGGCCGCCGCCCCGGCTCCCCCGCAGGGATATACCTTGCACGAATGGCAGGTGTTAGCGAAGCGCATGAGGGCGAGATATGCAGACAGCCAGGACCCTGCCATACCGGAGATTCTGGAGAGGATGGAGGCCGGGAAAATGGCTTCCGCCTATTTCCAGGGTTTTGTGGAGAAATACCTGACAATAAGCAAGGCGCAGCTTGACGAGGTGGGGTACGACGAGGACGCCGGGATGTATTACGCCATCTGGGACGGGAAGAGGATGTATTACCCCAAGGGCCATACCAGGCAGTCTGTCGCGTCGTCCGTGAATTTCGTGCGGCTGGAGCAGGATGAGGAATCCCCGCACCATTACCTGACGGAGGACTTTTGCGTGCGCGAGGGCGACGTGGTGATTGACGCCGGGGCGGCGGAAGGGAACTTCGCGCTGGAGGCCGTGGAGAAGGCGAGGAAGCTCTATTTGGTCGAGCCGAAGCGCGAGTGGGTCGAGGCGTTAGAGAAGACATTCGAGCCATGGAAGGAAAAAGTCGTGATCGTGGACAAGCTGCTGGGGAACCTGGACGATGAGACGCACGCGCGGATTGACGGCTTCGTGGAAGAAGGGGAAGTGAACTTCATCAAGATGGACGTGGAGGGGGCGGAGGCGGACTCCCTTCTAGGCGCCGCGGAAACGATAAGAAACAGCGGCCATGTCCGGTGCGCCGTCTGCGCCTACCACAAGAGGGGCGCGGAGCAGGAGATCCGGGGCATCCTGGAAGGGATGGGTTTCACCACCGCCACGACGCCGGGGTATATGTTCTTTAAGGACGACATGGACAGCTGGGTAGACGGAGAGCTTAGGCACGGGATCATCCGGGCGGAGAAGGCGGAAAATGAGGGGGGGGGAGAATAACCCTTGAGGATGGCGGGAGCCTGCAGACTGACGGGGATGCCTCCCGCGCCGCCTATCCGTCGCGGGAAAGCCGGATCATGGAAAGCAGGAAAGAATACCTGTTCCAAAAGGACCAGCGCCGGTATGTCTCGCCGAACGTCTCAGTGGGCGAATTCACTTATGGGGTGCCGACCGTCCTCTGCTGGGAGGCGGAAGATAGGGTAAGCATCGGGAAATTTTGCTCCATCGCGGGCAGCGTGTTCCTATTCGGCGGGGGAGAGCACCGCACGGATTGGGCGACGACCTATCCGTTCAATAAGATTTTCCCGGAGTTTTCGGGGATTACGGGGCATCCGAGCTCAAAAGGCCCCGTCACGATAGGAAATGACGTATGGCTCGCGTCGGACTGCCGGATCCTCTCCGGCGTCACGGTGGGCGACGGCGCGGTAATCGGCGCGAACGCGCTGGTAACGGAGGACGTGCCCGCCTACGCGATTGTCGGCGGGAATCCCGCGAAGGTGATCCGGTACCGGTTTGACGAGGAGACGAGGAAAAAGCTCCTGGAGATCAAGTGGTGGGATTGGGAGTACGATCAAATCTTCCGCGCCGTCCCATATTTGCAAAGCAGCGATTTAAAAGGGCTCTTCCGGTTCTACGAGGAGCAGGTGCTGCCCGGGAAGAGGGCGTGATGCCAATCGGGAGGAAGGATGCCGACCAGGCAGGGAGCGGGATGCTGCCCGGGAAGAGGGCGGGATGCTGCCCGGGAGGAGGGCGTGATGCCGCCAGGGCAGGGAGCGCGCCGCCTCCGGGCGGAGAAAAGCGGGAAATAAATCGGAGGGAAACCGTATGCGGAAATTATTTATTGTGATGTACCATTACACCAGGGACCTGCGGCATGGCAGGTATCCTAGGATAAGGGGCTTGGACCAGGAGCTCTTTAGACAGCAGCTGGACTTCTTTTCGAGGGAGTTTTCCGTCGTGCGCATGGAGGACGTGCTGGAGGCTGCCGAAGGGCGGAAGGATTTGCCGGAGAACGCGCTCCTGCTCACCTTTGACGACGGCTACATCGACAATTACACGGTCGCGTTCCCGCTCCTCATGGAGCGGGGGATGCAGGGCTCTTTCTTCATCCCGGGGAAGACGTTCGCGGAGCACGCCCTGCTGGACGTGAACAAGATCCATTTCATCCTGGCGAGCGCCCCTCCCCGCGCGCTCTCGGAGGACTTGAAGGCGTATCTGAGGGAGGCGGAGGGGCAGCCCGGCGTGCCATCCTACGAGGAGCTTTACGCGAAGTACGCGAAGGCGAACCGGTTTGACGATGAGGATACCATCTTTTGCAAGCGCGTCCTGCAGACGGCACTCCCGGAGGAGCTGCGGAACAGGATTTCCAGCGCGCTTTTCCAAAAATACGTCGGCCTGCCGGAGGAGACGTTCGCCAGGGAGCTTTACCTAAGCCGCGAGCAGATCCGCCTGATGAAGGCTCAGGGGATGTTCATCGGCGTGCATGGGTACGGCCACGACTGGCTGGCCAACCTGCCTAAGGAGCGGATGAGGGAGGACGTCGATGCGGCCCTAGATGCCATG
>CAZOLD010000120.1:0-5107 GCA_964580595.1 uncultured Eubacterium sp. | reverse complement strand
CTGCACCGCAAGCAGGACGCCACCATGGGGAAAGCCTACGGATTGCTCCGCTGCCCCGTGCCACCATGGGAAAAGCCTACGGATTGCCCGCTGCCCCGTGTCACCGTGGGAAAAGCCCACGCCGCCGCGCCGGGAATCGTCACACCGCGACCGGGATATTCTCAATCTGCGGCCCGGTCACGTAATTGTCCAGCCTGACGTCCTCTTTCCTGAACCGGTAAAAATCCTTCACGTCGGGGTTCAGCCAGAAATCCGGCGCGGAATGCGTCTCCCTGGAAATCAGCTCCTTCACCAGCGGGATATGCCTGTCATAGATATGGGCGTCCGCGATGACGTGGACTAGCTCCCCCACTTCCATGCCGCAAACCTGGGAGAGCATGTGCATCAAGACCGCATATTGGCAGACATTCCAGTTGTTCGCCGTGAGGACGTCCTGCGACCTTTGGCTTAGCACCGCGTTTAGGACCAGCTTCCCGCTGCCGCCCCGCCGCGTCACGTTGAACGTGACGCTGTAAGCGCAAGGGTAGAGGTTCATCTCGCTCAAATCCTGATGCACGTACATATTCGTGATGATCCTCCTGCTGAACGGGTGGTTCTTCAGGTCGTAGATGACGCGGTCCACCTGGTCCATCATCCCCTCCTCGTACCGGTGCCTCACCCCCATCTGGTACCCGTAGGCCTTCCCGATGGAGCCGTCCTCATCCGCCCACGCGTCCCAGATGTGCGTGCTAAGGTCGTGGATGTTGTTGGATTTGCGCTGCCATATCCAAAGCATCTCGTCCGTGCAGCTTTGGATCGCCGTCCTGCGCAACGTGATCGCCGGGAACTCCTTAGACAGGTCGTAACGGTTGACGACGCCGAATTTCTTGATCGTGTACGCGCTGCTCCCGTCCTCCCAATGCGGCCGGACCTCCTCCCCTTCCGTGCTCATGCCGTTTTCCAGGATATCTTGGCACATCTCTATGAAAATATGATCCGCTAAGCTCATCCCTCTCCCTCCTGGGGCTGGTCGGAATACGTGATTTTCGCGCTGTCCATGACGATCCCTAGCGCCTTGTCGGTCACGTAGGCGCGCTTCACGTAATCCTCCCCGGTTTGCTCGAAGAGCGCTTCCTTGCTCTCATAGCCGTAATCGGAAACAACCCCCTGCACGTATTCCTCAAAGCCCGCCTCGTCGGCTTCTATGCCCTCCGTCTTCGCGATTGCCTCCAAGATGATCTGACTGGTCAGGCTGTCCCTCATCGTCTCCTCCGCCTGGGAGCGGAACTGCTCCTCCGTCATGTTGCTGCCGGCCAGGTATTGCTCCAGCGTCATCCCGTAACTGCCGGTCAATCCTTCCTCGAATTGCTTCAGGTAATTCTCCGTGTTTTCCTCTAATATCCCGTCCGGGAGCTTCTCGACCTTGCAATTCTCCTGCAGCTTCGCGAATACGGCCTCCTGGAGGTCGGACTGCCTCTTCGACTCGTTAGAGGACTCAAGCTGCTTTTTCGTGCCTTCCTTCAATTCATCCACGGTCTTGTACCCCTCGGAGGAGAAATTGTCCGAGACATACTGATCCGTCAGCGTGTCATAGGATATGTCCGCCTGCTTGACAATCTTGTTGACCGTCACGTGGAACACGACGGCCTGCCCGGCCAAATCCTCGCTGCCGTAATCCTCCGGGAACGTCAGGTTCAGGTCCCTCTTCTCCCCCACCTTCGCGCCAACCAGCCCGTCCTCAAACCCGTCGATAAAACTGTCCGACCCGATCTCAAGCACATATCCGGACGCCGTGCCGCCGTCAAAGGCCACGCCGTCCTTCACGCCCTCGTAATCGATATTGACGAAATCCCCGTCCTCGACCACTTCCTTGTCCGTATCCTCGTACACGGGATGGGAAAGGATGGCCGACTCGATGCTTTCCCTGACGTCATCCTCCGTGACCTCGTAGTTATCCAGCGTGATCTCCAACCCCGAGTACTCGCCCATATCCACGTAGTCCAGGGGGTCGTAATCCGCCACCGCCGTTTCGGAAGAGGCCGTGTCCCCTTCCCCCGCGCCTCCCTCCTGCTGTGCCTGCGCGCTTTCGTCATCCCCGCTCCCCCCGCATCCGCAAGGCACGATAGAGACGCAAGCGGCCATCAGCAGCAACATCCATTTTCCCTTCATGGCTCTCCCCTTTCCGTATCTGTTCCCATATCCGCGTTCCATGCCCGTTTCCGCTTCCATTTCCGTGTTCTATGGCCGTTTCCATACCCGCTTCCAGATCCGTGGCATGCCCACATGACCCCAATCATAGCACACTTTGCCCGAAATGGAAAGAAGCGGATTCATCCCCCGTTTGGGAGCCCCTCCTTTGGCATCGCTTCCGCGAAGTAGCTCTTTTGCTGCGGCTGCCCTGCCGCGAATTCCCGGTAATTTTCCCGCGCCGCCGCGTCCATCTCCTCCCGCAACTCCCGCGCGGAAATGAGCGCGCATCCCGCGCCGCGTATGATGATCTGCTCCATCCCGTCCGACGTCGCCACGGCCATGCGGTACTTTGAGGCGTTCTCATGGGCGAATTTCTCGATAAAGCGGTCGGCGGTCTCCGCCTCCTTCGTGTAGACCACGCGGATGTTGTGGTAATCCAAAATTTCCGTCTCATGCCGTTGCACGCGGTAGGCGTCAAAGACCAGGATCAGCATGCATTTGCGGATGCCCTGGTAATTGCTCAGCAGGTCCATGAGCCTCCCCCGCGCGGCCCCGACATCCTCCCGCGCCAGCTCGCGAAGCTCATCCCAGGCGAAAATCACGTTGTAGCCGTCCACCAGGAGGCATTCCTCCTTCTTTTCCGGCGGGCGGAACGTGCGCGCCTCGGAGGCCTTGTAATCCCCGCCCTTCTGCTTGCGGTATCCCTTCCGGCCCGCGCCCTTCCCGTTCCGGTTGGCGTAGAACGTCTTAGAGAGGATGGCGTTCACCTCATCCTCGCCGATCCAGGCTTCCTCCCGGCGCTGCCCGGGCGGCCCGCCTCCCTGCCCCGCCTCTTTTTTCTTGTCTTCCTCGTCCGGCGCAACCCCGAACAGCCAGGACGGGGTTTCCACGTGCATGACCTTGTCCCACGGCACCGTGATCCCCGCGCCATGCGAGCAGAACACGGATCCCGCGGGATTGTCCACGTCGCGCTCCGGGTCATAGGCCGCTTCCTTCACAACCTCGCTCGCGTTATGGCAGGCCTCATACCCCATAAGGACGCACGAAAGCCTCCCGTGCCCCTTCGTATATGCCGCGACCTCCCGCTGGTACCCCGCCATCGACGCCACGGGCGCGCTGCCCGTGATGACGGCCACCCCGTCCCGCAGGGACGGCGCCTCAAATTCGCCGTGCATCCGATCCATGTCCGCCATGGCGCGCCCGACCGCCGTTTCAGGGACCTCCAGCCGGAATTCATAATAAGGCTCCAGCAGGACCGGCTCCGCCTCCATCAGCCCCTGGCGCAGCGCGCGGTAAGTCGCCTGCCTGAAATCGCCGCCCTCGGTATGCTTCAAATGGGCCCGCCCCGCCACGAGCGTAATCTTCATGTCCGTGATCGCCGCCCCGACCAGCGTCCCTCGATGCTCCTTCTCTTCCAGATGCGTTAAGACCAGGCGCTGCCAGTTGCGGTCTAGCATGTCCTCGCTGCAGCGCGTCTCGAACCGCAGGCCGCTCCCCCGTTCCCCCGGCTCCAGCAAAAGGTGCACCTCCGCGTAATGCCGCAGGGGCTCGTAATGCCCCACTCCCTCCACGGGCCGCGCGATGGTCTCCTTGTACAGGATGTGCGCGGCGCCAAACGATATGGAAACGCCGAAACGCTCCTCGACCATCCGTTTTAGGACGTCTAGCTGCACCTCCCCCATGATCTGCGCCTGGATTTCCTTAAGGCTTTCGTTCCAGGCGATGTGCAGCTGCGGCTCCTCCTCCTCGATTTGGCGCAGGCAGGAAACCATCGCAGCGGGGTCAGCCCCGTCCGGCAGGATGACCTGGCAGGTCATGGCCGGCACGAGCAATGGCATGGCGGAATCCTCCTCCGCCCCGAGACCCATCCCGGGGTGGATATCCTCCAGCCCTGTCACGGCGCAAATCCGTCCCGCCAAAACCTCGCTCACCGTCTCGAACCGGTCTCCGGAATAAATCCTGATCTGGCTCACCTTCCCATGACCCGGGAAAGCCTCCCTCACCTTGAGGCTCCCTCCCGTCACCTTCAAATAAGCCAGCTTATTCCCCTTTGGGTCCCGCGCAACCTTAAATACCTTCGCCCCGAATTCCTCCGCGTAGGCGGGCTCTTGCGCGTATTCCCCAATCCCGCGCAGAAAATCCAAAACGCCCTCCTGCCTGAGGGCGGACCCGAAATAGCAGGGGAACACCTGCCGATCCCGCACCATCTGGCATAGCCGCTCCTGGCAGACCTCCCCCGTTTCTAAGAATTCATCCAGGGCCTCCTCGCCGCACATCGCCGCCTCTTCCCAAAATTCCCCCGTGCCCGCCTTGGAGAAATCCAGGCACCCGTCGTCTAGCAAGGAACGGAGCTGCGAAAGCAGGGCGTCCCGGTCCGTGCCGGGCTGATCCATCTTATTGACGAAGATAAAAACCGGGACCTTATATGTGCCCAAGAGCCGCCACAGCGTCCTCGTGTGCCCCTGCACGCCATCCGCGCCGCTCACCACCAGGATCGCGTAATCTAAGACCTGCAGCGCGCGCTCCATCTCCGTGGAGAAATCCACATGCCCCGGGGTGTCTAGCAACGTCATTCGCATTTCCCCGTATTCCAGCTCCGCCTGCTTGGAAAAGATCGTGATCCCCCGCTCCCGTTCTAACGCGTAAGTGTCTAAGAACGCGTCGCCATTGTCCACCCGGCCCATCTTCCTGATGCTGCCGCTTAGGTACAGCATCGCCTCGGATAATGTCGTCTTCCCCGCGTCCACATTCGCCAGGATCCCGACGCAAATATGCTTCTTCCCTTGGTTTTTGGACTCCGCGCCCATATAAGCCCCTTTCCCGCCTTACGCCTTTGCCCTGGCCTGCCCTTTATGCCGCCCGTCGTCTGCTTGCCCCCTACGCCGCCGCCTCCTCATTCTGGATCTTCAGGAAATGGTAGGCCGAATCCTCCACGCAT
>CAZOLD010000119.1:1774-5108 GCA_964580595.1 uncultured Eubacterium sp. | reverse complement strand
GCGAGGAAGGGTGCTTCCTCACGGTGCGGGACGTCGCGTCCACGCTAGAGAAGACGGTCGCCATCCGCACGGAGCGGGCGGATTTGGGGCGCGAGGACGCGGACGGGAACCCGCTGTATGTCGCGGAGCTTTCCGGCGCGGGAAGCTATGTCTACTCCGGCCATGCCCTGTGCCCAGACGTCATGGTGCGGGAGAATGCCCTGGGCGGGAAGGCGATCGACCGCTCGGGTTACGATGTCGTCTATGCGGATAACGTCAATGCCGGCTTGGCAGGGATTACCGTCAGGGGCAAGGGCGGCTATGCCGGCGCGCTGAGCCTAAGCTTCCCGATCGGGAAGGCACAGCAGCAGGTTTTGGCGTCGAATTTCACGAAAACCACGAAGAGCTGGATTTTCCCGATTGGCGCGAAGTCGAGTGGGGACGGGAAGCTGGAGTACGCCTGCAGCGATGCTAAGGTGGCGACGGTCGACCCCTACGGGATTGTGACCATCAAGGGGGACGGGGTCGCGAACGTGGACATAAGAGCCAGCGAGACGGCCAATTACAAGGCATCGCCCGTCAAGACGATCACGATCACGATCACGGAGCAGGAGGATGGGTTCAAGATAGAGGCTTCCCCGAAGAAGGACGTGCTCAAGGTGAAGAAATCCTCTTACCGGATCCCCCTCACGAACCGGTCCACGCGCATCAGCGCGAGCTCGAATGTGCCGCTGCGCTTTAAGAGCAGGAATGAGAAAGTGGCCGCCGTGAGCGTTTCCGGCCTCATCATCCCGCACAAATGCGGGAGGGCCTCCGTGGCGGTGACGGCGGGGAGCCAGCGCAGGCAGGTTTCCGTGATTGTCAATCCCGGCAAGGTGAAGGCTAGGCTTGCCTCAAAGAAGCCGGGGACGCTGCGGGTTTCCTGGGACAGGCAGGCGGGGGCGTCCGGATATTTCGTGGAATATTCCACGCACCGTAATTTCTCCAAGATTTTGGGGAGGAGGAAGCTAGGCGCCAAAAAGTCCGCCGTGACGATCCGGGGCTTGAAGCCGGGGAAGAAATATTACGTGCGCGTGAAGGCCTATGTCTCGGTCAGGAATAAGAGGATGTTCGGGAGCTACGGCAAGGTGCGCGGGGCAAGGATAAGAAGGCAGAGAGGAAGCAAGAGGTGAGCCAATGAGCGTTATCAATGTGGATGTGGATAAGTGCGTGGGATGCAACGCATGCGTGAGGGCCTGTCCGGTCATGGGGGCCAATGTGGCAAAGATGGATGAGTCGGGTCGCCTCAGGATCACGGTCAACGACGACAAGTGCATCAAATGCGGGGCCTGCATCGCGGCATGCTCCTCGCACGGGGCGAGGTACTTCGAGGACGACATGGATCAGTTTTTGGAGGACATCGGGAACAGGGAAGAGATGGCCCTCATTGTGGCGCCCTCGATTAAGGTTGCCTTTGACGGGAAATGGCGGCATGTCCTGCAGTGGTTCAGGAACCAGGGAGTGAAGAAGATATACGATGTGGGGTTCGGCGCGGATATCTGCACCTGGGCGCACGTCCGCTACCTGCAGCAGAACCCGGGGACGAAGCTGATTTCCCAGCCATGCGCGGCTGTCGTGAATTACGTCCAGCGGCGCAGACCGGAATTGATCCCCAGCCTTTCCCCGATCCAGAGCCCGATGATGTGCTTAGCGATCTATATCCGCAAGAGGTCCGGGTATACGGGGAAGATAGCGGCGATATCCCCGTGCATTGCCAAGATTGACGAATTCCGCGACACGGGCGTCATTGACTATAACGTGACGATGGCGCATCTGTGGGACTATATCAAGAAGGAGCATATCAGGCTGCCCGAGGTGAAGGAATACAGCGAATTCGAGTTCACGGAATATCCCGGTCTGGAGGGGTCGATCTACCCCAGGCCGGGCGGCTTGATGAAGAACCTGCTGTACCATTTGCCGGACATTTCCGTCGACACGGCGGAAGGGCCGCGCAAGCTATATAGGGAGCTGGACATTTACCGAAACCAGAGGAAGGAGGACCTCCCGAACGTCTTTGACGTCCTGAATTGCGAATATGGGTGCAACGGCGGGCCGGCGACCGGCGTGGATTACCAGAGGTTCGCCATGAGCAACATCATGTACGAGGTGGAGCAATACACGCGCAAGATCCGCAAGGAGAACACGACGAAGAAGGGCGTGGACAAGGAGTTCGCGTTCTTTGACAAGAACCTGGACCTGAAGGATTACATGCGCTCCTACGTGTCCTTAGCGAAGGAGGACGACAAGATCAGCGAGGCCGAGATCGACGAGGCGTTCCGCGCCATGAAGAAGGAGACGCAGGCGGAGCGCAGCTTTGACTGCCATTCCTGCGGGTACCGTTCCTGCCGCGAGATGGCGATCGCGATCGCGCGCGGCATCAACGTGAAGGAGAACTGCCACGAGTACATGATGAAGGTCATCGAGGAGGAGAGGCAGAAGGTCGCCGAGGTGAACCAGGATGTCGTGGACATGACGCACGACCTAGAGGAGGCGTTCAGCCAGCTTTCCCAGGACATCGAGAACGTGAGGGCCGAGGCGGAGTCAATCCAGAATGTCGTGGCGGACAGCGGGGGCGAGATGCAGAACGTGGCGCGCCACATGGGGATCTTGAAGGACCTGAACGGGAAAATCGCCGAGTCCATGGAGAATATTAACGAAAGCATCGAGAAATACAACGGCATGACGCAGGATGTGGAGAAAATCGCGGGCAAGATCAACCTCCTGTCCCTGAACGCGGCCATCGAGGCGGCCAGGGCCGGGGAGGCGGGCAAGGGATTCGCGGTCGTGGCGACGAACATCAGGGACCTTTCGGAAAGCTCGAAGTCTTCCGTGGGGAACGCGAAGGAGAATGACGACGCCATCCATGCGGCGATGGACAGCATCACGTCCGTGATCGCGCAGTTCGACGAGAAGACGGGAGGACTGCTGGCCGCGGTGGACACGGCGATTTCCGGTACGGACCACGCGAAGGACAGCACGGATCATATCAGGAGCGAGATGGACAAGGTTTCCCAGATCGCGGATAAGGTGCAGGATATTATCGAGAAGACGAGCCGGATCCTGCGGTGAGGGGATGGCGCCCCTCCCTGTTTATGGAAGGAAAGGGGAAGGACGCGGGACCTAGGCCGCGGCGGGGATTCCGGCGCGATGGAGGGTAGGTATCATGTCTTTATTGGAGGAATGGAAGAGCGTCGCTTATGACAAGGACGCGGACAAGGGCAAGATCAAACGGTTCTGGCAGGATTATTTTGCCAAGGAAAAAGGCGTGTATGAGCAGCTTTTGGAGAACCCGGACGAGGCGGTCGAGGGGACGGTG
>CAZOLD010000119.1:294-1750 GCA_964580595.1 uncultured Eubacterium sp. | reverse complement strand
ACGGCCTCACGGTCTTAGAGATGGCGGGCTTTCTAGACGGCATCAACGACAGCCTCATCACGGCGAACCCGATCGAGGAGATGGACGAGGACACGCACGTCTCGCTGGCCTTCGACAAGGAGAAGCTGTACAAGAACATGGTGGACGCGCAGGCGGATTGGCTCTACGAGCTCCCGCAATGGGAGAAGATTTACGACAAGGACAAGCGCCACAGGCTCTATATCGAGCAGAAGAAATCCGGCACGTTCGTGCGGGAGAAGAAGATTTACCCGAATGATCCCTGCCCTTGCGGAAGCGGCAAGAAATACAAGAAGTGTTGCGGGAGGAAAGCGGGGTAGGCCGCGGCAGGGAAGGCGGGACAAGCCGGGCGGCGGCCCCTTCGCGCGCGGCCCGCGGCGATAAGTGACGGGATGCGGGAGATAGGATGAGAAAGGAAGGATCGAGATGGAGATCAAACTGAAGGACGGCTCGTCGCGGGAGTATGGCGGCCCGAAGAGCATTTATGAGATTGCGCTTGACATCAGCGCCGGCCTGGCGCGCGCGGCTTGCGCGGGCGAGGTGGACGGCAAGGTCGTGGATCTTCGGACCGTGGTGGATGGCGACTGCGCCGTGAATATCTTGACGCAGAAGGACGCGGACGGGATCCGCACGGTCCGCCATACCTGCTCCCATGTGCTGGCGGAGGCGGTGAAGCGCCTGTTCCCGGACGCGAAGCTTGCGATTGGCCCATCCATTGACGAGGGCTTTTATTATGACTTCGAGGCGGAGCCGTTTTCCAGGGAGGACCTGGACAACCTCGAGAAGGAGATGAAGAAGATCATCAAGGAGGGCCATGCCCTGGAGAGGTTCACGCTTCCCAGGGAGGAGGCCATAAGCTTCATGGAGGAGAGGGGCGAGCCGTACAAAGTGGAGCTGATCCGCGACTTGCCGCAGGACGCCGAGATTTCCTTTTACAGCCAGGGCGAGGGGTTCACGGACCTGTGTGCCGGGCCGCACTTGATGAGCACGAAGCCGATCAAGGCGTTCAAGCTGATTTCCTCATCCATGGCATATTGGAGGGGCGATTCCAACCGGGCCCAGCTGCAGAGGATTTACGGAACCGCGTTCGAGACGAAGGCGGAGCTGGACGCGTACTTAGAGCACCTAGAGGACATCAAGAAGCGCGACCATAACCGCCTTGGGCGCGAGATGAAGCTGTTCACGACGGTCGACGTCATCGGGCAGGGGCTGCCGCTCTTGATGCCGAAGGGCGCCAAGATCATCCAGACCCTGCAGCGCTGGATCGAGGACCTTGAGGATAACGAATGGGGATACATCCGGACGAAGACGCCGCTCATGGCGAAGTCGGATTTATATAAGATTTCCGGGCATTGGGACCATTACACGGACGGGATGTTCGTCCTAGGCGACGAGGAGAAGGATAAGGAGGTGCTCGCGCTACGCCCGATGACCTGCC
>CAZOLD010000119.1:0-284 GCA_964580595.1 uncultured Eubacterium sp. | reverse complement strand
CTGCCCGTTCCAGTATTACGTCTATAAAGCGGAGCAGCATTCCTACCGCGACCTGCCCCTGCGCTACAGCGAGACGTCCACGCTCTTCCGCAACGAGGATTCCGGGGAAATGCACGGCCTCACGCGCGTGCGCCAGTTCACGATTTCCGAGGGGCACTTGATCGTGCGCCCGGACCAGATGGTGGAGGAGTTCAAGAATTGCATGGCTTTGGCGAGATACTGCCTGACGACGCTGGGGGTCGAGGAGGACGTGACTTACCACCTTTCCAGATGGGATCCGGACA
>CAZOLD010000118.1:0-5133 GCA_964580595.1 uncultured Eubacterium sp. | reverse complement strand
TCCTGCTTCGCGCGGTATTTCTTCACCAGGGACTCAATCCTCTCATAGGGGTCAAGCAAGTCGCTGATGGAAGTGTCATGGTTTAAGGTGTCGATGATGTAAGCGATATATTTGCTCATGTCACAGTTGATATAGTAGGGCTTGCTAAGCAGCTCCGGGGTCTGGTAGCAGAGGTTCGTCGTCACGAGGCGGTCAATCAACCCTTCCTCCACGGCCTTGTCAAATTTCTCCAGGCCGTTCGTGAACAGGCCGAACGTCGCGATGACGAAGATCCGGGCCGCCTTCCTTTTCTTGAGCTCGGTGGCCACGTCGATCATGCTGTCGCCCGAGGAAATCATGTCGTCTATGATGAACACGTCCTTCCCCTCCACGGAGGAACCCAGGAACTCATGCGCCACGATGGGATTCCTCCCGTTGACGATCTTGCTGTAATCCCTGCGCTTGTAGAACATGCCCATGTCAAGCCCTAGGACGTTCGCTAAGTAGACGGCGCGGTTCGTCCCGCCCTCGTCCGGGCTGACGATCATCATGTGGTCGCTGTCGATCTGCTAGGCCGGCTGGACGGTCTCGAAGCTGTTGAGCGGGACGGCGTTCTGCACGCGCGGGTCGTGCGCGTCAAAGGTGATGATGTTGTCCACGCCCATCTTGCACAGCTCCTGTAGCGCGATGGCGCAGTCTAGGGATTCCCTGGCCGTGCGCTTGTGCTGGCGGCTCTCATAGAGGAAAGGCATGATCACCGTGATCCGCCTCGCCTTCCCGCCGGCGGCGGCGATGATGCGCTTCAAATCCTGGAAGTGGTCGTCGGGGGACATGTGGTTCTCATGCCCGCAAACGGAATAGGTCAGGCTGTAATTCGTCACGTCCAGCATGAGGAACAGATCGTACCCCCTGATGGATTCCTTGATCAGGCCTTTCGCTTCCCCTGTCCCGAAGCGGGGCGTGGCGCATTCCACCATGTACGTGTCACGCTGGTAGCCGCGGAAGGAAATGTCATTCTCATGGCCGTGCTTCCGCTCCTTGCGGAAGCGCACGAGGTACTTGTCCACCTTCTTGCACAGCTCCATGCTTCCCTCCAGGGAGATGACGCCCAAAGGCCCCACGGGGATCGTTTCGTAGTTTTTCTTGTTGCGTTGCATGGCATGTCCTCCATAGTAGATTGAAAAGAAAACCGTGTCAATGGCGTTTAAGTTTCTTCTGAATGCGGATGTCGCTCCCAAACAGCTTGATGATGGAGTAGTTGCTGGAAATCCTCGAAAAAATGCGCTCGGAATACCGTTCCACGATCTGCCCTAGCCCCAGGTTCGTGGAAATCGCCGTCGGCTTCCGCCGCAGGATGCGCTCGTTCAGGCATTGGAACAGCTGCGAGGACGTGAAGGAATTGGTAAGCTCCGTGCCTAAGTCGTCGATGATCAGGAAGTCGCACCCGAAAATGTTCCGGTAATCCTCCCCGTCCGCGCTCTCCCTCCCGAACGTGTTTTTCTCGAAGACGCGAAACAAGGCCGGGGCCGTGAAGTAAAGGACGGAACGCCCGGCGTCTAAGAGCTCCTTGGCGACGCAATGGGTAAGGAACGTCTTCCCCGTCCCCGTGTCGCCGTAAAAAAACAGGTTCTTGAATTCTGTGCCAAAGGTATCTATGAAATCCCGGCACAGGGCCACAGCCTGCCTGGCTGTCTCCAGGCCGCTTTGCCCCGTGGATGGGTTTATTTCCGATTCAGAGTAATACTGATAAGAAAAATTCGAGAAATTCTCCTCTTCTAAAACAGGACGAATGTTAGATTGCGCGTAAACTAAGTCGATTTCCGCCTGGCGGAAGCAATGGCATTTCTCATTGCCGACATATCCGGTATCCTTGCAGTCGGGGCACTCATAAACCGGGTCAAGGTACCCCTCGGGATAGCCGTTCTCCGCAAGGAGGCTTTGCTTTTGCGCCGTCAGGGATTGGATCTCCTCTCTTAGCCGCGCGAGGGCGCCGTCGTCCCCGTCTAGCAGCTTCTTAGCCTGTCTGACCGAGGCGGAGGAGATGGCGTCGTCTAGCTGCGCTAGGCGCGGAAGCTTTTGGTAGAGCAGGGCGGCGCGATCCTCCGCCTTGCGGTGGCCCTCTAGCTGCTTCGCCTCATAGCGGCGGATCAATGCGTCATATTGAGCGTTGCTTAATGCCATGCGCGCCTCGCCTCCTTGCCGTTGCCCGCGCGGAGCGTGGCCTATCGCGTGTTCAAGAGCTCCGTCTCCAACTGGTCGATGTTATATGCCCGCTGCGGGAAACTGTTGAAGCGGTTGGAAGCCGCCTTGAGCGCCGCAGGCTTCGGCGGCTTCGCGCTCGCCTCCGCGCGCCGGCCCGCCGCCTGCCTCTCGGCGTCCGCCGACGCGACGCCCTCCATGGTGCGGATGCCCTGCTTGTGCCAGTTGGCCAGGATGCTGTCCGCGTATTCAAAGCTCGGCCGGTGGATCGCCAATATCGTGCGGCTGCACGCCTCGGATATCAGCTCCGGGCCAAACCCCATTTCTTTGCTCCATTTCTCGACGTAGGCCTCCTCCGCCGGAATCAGGCTGCGCCCGCTGATGCCGAAGGATTTCATGACGGCCGCATGGAGGCGGCTGTGCGCGCTCGCGCGGCGCTTCGCCTGCTCGACCGTGCAAATGCCCGCGTCCTTCCAGCTGAGGGCGACCTTGTCCATGTAATGAAGGCTCGTGTGCCCGCCCGCGATGCAATACTCCAGCAAATAGGCGACTAGGTCCGCGGAAAAGGAGAGGCCGTCATACCAATACAGGATCGTCTGCACGTCCGTGGGGGACAAGGGCCTGCCTAGGTAGCTCTCGGCCACGAAGAGGAGCTCCTTCACGTCCTCCTTCTGCCGGAACGCCTCCATGTCGTCCGCCGCGCAGGCCTCCTCCATCTTCACGGGGATGGCGTCGTCTCGCTCCTTCGCGGCGGGGGAATCTAAGAAATAAATGCCGCAGATGGACTGGCCCTCGTCATATTCCAGCCGGATCAGGTTCATCTTCTCCCAGTACCGCAAGGCGCGCTGGATGTCCTTCTCCGTGTGCTCGAACTTATCCGCCGTCTTGGAAATGGAAAAGCTGCTGTCGGGGGAGTTCATGCACCGGAGCAGGTACAGGTACACCTTCACGAATTCCCCGTTGGCTTTCGTCATGTATTCGTCTATGAAACGGTTGGAAACTGCCGTCGTGGAACTGCCATTGCCCGTATGCAGCGTAATCTCTGACATAATATCCTCCCATGTGCGCCCCCGCTCACAACAGTGACAGTATAGCACATAACAACCGGGTTGGAAAGTGCAATTTTTCCCTCCGGGGCAGGGGGAGCTAGGGATTGCGGAAATGTGGAAAGGGTGGATAATGTGGAAAAAACCGCCCCGGGACGGGATGCCCCCGGGACGTTCCATGGCAGCGCAAGGGGAAATCGGGGATTCCCGCCCGCGGCGCCCACGCTGCCCGTAAACAGGAAATCCACATCCCGGCGGGGCGGGTTTTCCCCATCAGAATGTGGATAAAGTGGATAACTATTGCCCAAGGAGGTGTTCCCCTACGAGCACAATGTCTCCGGCCCCCATAGTTATCAACAAATCGCCGTTCATACAAAATTTTAATAAAAAATTTTCAATCTCGTCGAAGGAGGGGAAATAGTAGCTCTCGCATCCTAGGGCCTGCAGCTCCCTCAGGATGTCCTTAGAGCTGACGCCGATGGTGTTCTTCTCGCGGGCGGCGTAGATGTCCGAAAGCACGACGACGTCCGAGAGGGAGAGGGCCTTCGCGAATTCCTTGAGGAAGGCCTGCGTGCGCGTGTAGGTGTGCGGCTGGAAAACGCATACGATGCGCTTGCTCCCATAGCTTTTCGCCGCCATTAAGGTGGCGGCGATTTCCGTCGGGTGGTGCGCGTAGTCGTCTATGATGTCGACGCCGCCGACCGTCCCCTTCCGCTCGAAGCGCCGCTTCGTGCCGGTGAAGGCAAAGAGCGCGTCCCGGACGGCGGAGAAAGGCAGGCCCATCTCCATCGCGAGGGCGGCGGCGGCGGTCGCGTTGGAGATGTTGTGGCGCCCGGGCACGCGAAGGCGTATCTCCCCCACGCGCTCCCCCTCCCGCATGAGCGTGAACCCGGCGCCGCCTTTCTCATGGCAGGAAATGTCCGCGGCATGGTAGGTGTCCGACGGGGAGAACCCATAGGTTATGACCTTTCTCCCCAGCCCGCCCGCGATTTCCGCCACGTCCTCGATCTCCCCGTTGATGAGGATGGCGCCGCCCTCCTTCACGTTCCCGGCGAAGGAGCGGAACGAGCGGCGGATCTCCGCGAGGTTCTTGAAGAAATCCATGTGGTCTTCTTCTATATTCAATATGAGCGCGTACTCCGGGTAGAAATGCAGGAAGCTGTTCGTGTACTCGCAGGCCTCCGTCAGGAAGACGCCGGAGCCCCCGACGCGGATATTCCCCCCGATGGACCCTAAGATGCCGCCGACGGACACGGTGGGGTCGGCGCCGGCCGCAAGGAGGATCTCGGCAATCATCGAGGTCGTGGTGGTCTTGCCGTGCGTCCCGGCCACGGCGATGGACTGCGGGTAATTCGCCATGATCTGGCCTAGCAGCTCCGCGCGCGTGAGCAAGGGGACGCCCTTCTCGATGGCCGAGCGCAGCTCGGGGTTGTCCTCGTGGATGGCCGCCGTGTAGACGCATGCCTGCACGCCGTCCTTGATGTTAGAGGCGCGCTGCCCGAAAAAAACGGTGGCTCCCAGCCCCTCTAGCCTGCGCGTCAGCGCGGATTCTTGCGTGTCGGATCCGGAAACGCGAAAGCCTTCCTTCAAGAGGATCTCGGCAAGGCCGCTCATGCTGTTGCCGCCGATTCCGTTAAAGTGCAAATGGATTGGATTCTGGAAATCAATCTGGTACATGTCTTTCCCTCCCCGCCTGAACCATGTTCCTGTTCCCGGTGGCGGCGTGGTGGTCCGGCCCGCGCCGCCGCCTCTTTATTTTTATTTTTATTCCATGCCATTATTTTATACCATGCCCGGAATGTTTGCAAACAGAACAGGGGCCGCGGCGGGACTTTTCCCCGGATCCGGCGCCGTGCGCGGGGGCGGCTCCTCCCTACGGCATTTCGCGGCGGGAAATTATTGTATGAAT
>CAZOLD010000117.1:0-5152 GCA_964580595.1 uncultured Eubacterium sp. | reverse complement strand
GGGGCACTGTACCTGCTGTCCGCCGGGATTATCTTCCTTCACATGTTCCTGAGGGGGAAGTTGGGTTTCCAGACCGTTCTCCATGGGTATTTTAACCCGTTCGTCATCCTGTGCGCCGTTTGGCTGTTTGCTTCCTTCAGGAATATGAGGATCACACATGGGGGCGTGGCGCGCGTGATCAATTTTTTGGCCCAGGGGACGATAGCCGCGCTGATCATGGGCGTGGTCTTCATGCGATTCCTGGACATAGGCCATGCGGCCGGGGGAGGTATTTTCACTTTCGCCCTGCATATGCTGGGAAGCAGCATTTCGTCATATATCCTTTCCCAGCCGTTTTATATCGCGTTCCGGCATCTCATGGAGGTTCCGCTCGGGAAAATGCTTGGGAAATTAAAATTTGAGGTAGATCGAAATTAATGGGACAGGGAGGTACGCCATGAGCGAATTTAACGGCGCGACACTTTTGATCACAGGCGGGACGGGGAGCTTCGGGCACGCCGTCCTGAGGCGTTTCCTGCACACGGACATCGGCCAGATCCGCATCTTCAGCCGCGACGAGAAGAAGCAGGACGACATGAGGCACGAGCTGCAGGCGCGGCACCCGGACGCCGCGGGGAAGGTGAAATTCTACATCGGGAACGTGAGGGACCCGCAGTCCGTGCGGGACGCCATGACGGGCGTGGACTTCGTCTTCCACGCCGCGGCCTTGAAGCAGGTCCCGTCCTGCGAGTTCTTCCCCATCGAGGCGGTCCGGACGAACGTGGAGGGGACCAACAACGTCCTACACGCCGCGGTGGAGGCGGGCGTGAGGCGCGTGGTTGCCCTCAGCACGGACAAGGCCGCCTACCCCATCAACGCCATGGGCACGTCCAAGGCCATGATGGAGCACGTGGTGGCGGCGAACGCCCGCG
The DNA here is from genome assembly GCA_964580595.1 of uncultured Eubacterium sp. Classification (GTDB taxonomy): domain Bacteria; phylum Bacillota; class Clostridia; order Lachnospirales; family Lachnospiraceae; genus Petralouisia. Next base: position 4,241 of record CAZOLD010000117.1, on the reverse strand, counting down.
TGGCGGCGGAGCGCGGGAAGACCGTGATCTGCTGCACGAGGTACGGGAACGTGATGTGCTCCAGGGGGTCCGTGATCCCGCTCTTCATCGACCAGATCAAGGCCGGCCAGCCCGTCACGGTCACGAACCCGGAGATGACCCGCTTCCTGATGAGCCTGGACGAGGCGGTCGAGCTGGTCAGCTTCGCCTTCGGGCACGCGCGGCCGGGCGACCTGTTCATCCAGAAGGCGGACGCCTGCACCATCGGGGACCTCGCGAAGGCCGTCCAGAAGCTCTTCGGGGACACGGGGACGCGGGTCATCGGGACCAGGCACGGGGAGAAGCTCTACGAGACCTTGATGACGAGGGAGGAGCGCCTGAGGGCGGAGGACATGGGGCGGTATTGGCGGGTGTCCGCGGACAGCAGGGACCTGAATTATGATAAATACTTCGTGAAAGGCCAGGTCATGACGGAGGCGGACGAGAGCTACACGAGCCACAACACGACTCTCCTGGACGTGGACGGGGTGGTGGGGAAGATCCTCACGACGGACTACGTGCGGGGGAGGCTAGAGACTGGCGCGTAGGCAAGGCACGGAAAGGGAAGGGGGCGATCCCGGCATGGGGGGAAAGGCTCGGGAGGCCGGCGGAGCGACGCCGGGCTGGAAGGACGACGGCAGGATCAAGCTGATGATCATCGTGGGGACTCGCCCCGAGGTCATACGGCTCTCCTGCGTCATAAGGAAATGCAGGAGGTATCTCGACACGCTCCTGGTGCACACGGGGCAGAACTACGACTATTGCCTGAACGGCATCTTCTTCCGCGACCTGGGGCTGGGGGAGCCGGACCTTTCGCTGGACGCGGCGGGGGAGGACCTGGGGGAGACGATGGGCAACATCATATCCGCCAGCTACGGGGCGATGGCGAGCCTGAGGCCGGACGCGCTGCTGGTCCTGGGGGACACGAACTCCTGCCTCTCCGCCATCGGCGCGAAGCGGCTCCACATCCCGATCTTCCACATGGAGGCGGGGAACCGCTGCAAGGACGAGTGCCTGCCGGAGGAGACGAACCGGAGGATCGTGGACATCATCTCGGACGTGAACCTGGCGTATTCCGAGCACGCCCGCCGGCACCTGGCCGACTGCGGGCTGCCGAGGGAGCGGACCTTCGTGACCGGATCGCCCATGGCGGAGGTCCTCTCGGGGAGCATGGGCGGGATCGAGTCCAGCGGCGTCCTGGGGCGCCTCGGCCTGGAGAGGGGGAGATACATCCTTCTGTCCGCGCACCGGGAGGAGAACATCGACACGGAGGGGAACTTCCTCAGCCTCTTCGGCGCCGTCAACCGGATCGCGGAGAAGTACGGCATGCCGATCCTGTACTCCTGCCACCCGCGCTCCGCGAGGCGCCTGGAGGAGAGCGGCTTCCCGCTGGATGGGCGGGTGATCCGGCACGAGCCCCTGGGGTTCTTCGACTACAACTGCCTCCAGCTGAACGCGTTCTGCGTCATATCGGACAGCGGCACGCTGCCGGAGGAGAGCGCCTTCTTCGCCTCCATGGGCAGGCCGTTCCCGGCCGTGTGCATCCGCACGTCCACGGAGCGGCCGGAGGCGATGGAGAAGGGGTGCTTCATCCTCTCCGGCATCGACGCGCGGGGGCTGCTGCAGGCGGTCGAGCTGGCCGTGGGGATGGCGGGCGAGGAGGCGCGCGGGGGAGCGGCCCCCGTGCCGGACTACGCGGACACGAACGTCAGCGACAAGGTCGTGAAGATCATCCAGTCCTACGTCGGCGTCGTCGACAGGATGGTGTGGAGGAAGGACGCCTGACCGGCGGCGCGGGGCAGGGAAAGCGGGAAGTGGCCGGGCAATGCAGGCACATGGGGCGGGCTCACGCGGCAGGGCAGGCGCGGCGCGGGGCATGCGCCAGGGGAAAGGAGGCGGGCGCGCGGCTTGGACATTCTGGTGACCGGGGCGGCGGGGTTCGTGGGGAGGAACCTCGTCTGGGCCCTGAGGAACATAAGGGACGGGAAGGACAGGACGAGGCCCGGCCTCTCCGTCGGGGAGATCTATGAGTACGACCTGGGGAACACCAAGGGGCAGCTGGACGAGTGGTGCGGCAAGGCGGACTTCGTCTTCAACCTGGCCGGCGTGAACCGCCCGGACAGCCCGGAGGGATTCCGGGAGGGGAACGAGGGCTTCGCCTCGGAGCTCCTTGGCGCGCTCAGGAGGCACGGGAACAGGTGCCCCGTCATGCTCTCCAGCAGCGTGCAGGCGACGCTCTCCGGGCGGTTCGGGACGACGGAATACGGCCTCAGCAAGAAGGCGGGGGAGGAGCTCTTCTTCCGGCACGCGCGGGAGACGGGCGCGCAGGCCCTCGTCTACCGCTTCCCCAACATCGCGGGGAAGTGGGCGCGCCCGAACTACAACAGCGCGGTGGCGACGTTCTGCCACAACATCGCGAACGGCCTGCCCGTCACGGTGAGCGACCCGTCCCTGGAGCTGGAGCTGCTCTTCATCGACGACCTCGTGGTGGAGATGCTGGACGCGCTGGAGGGGAGGCCGCACCGGTGCGAGTTCGACGGCGCGGAGGCGGTGCAAAGGGCGGACGGGCGGTATTGCTGCGCCCCGGTCACGCACAGGGCCACGCTGGGCCGCATCGTGGAATGCCTCGGGCGGTTCCACGACCAGCCGGCCACCCTCCTCATCCCCGAGATCCCGGACGGCTCGCTCGAGAAGAAGCTCTATTCCATGTACCTGAGCTACCTCCCGGGGGAGAAGGTGGCGTACGACCTGAGGACGAGCAGGGACGGGAGGGGCTCCTTCACGGAGCTCATCAAGACGCGGGGGCACGGCCAGGTCTCCGTGAACGTGTCCAAGCCCGGGGCGGTGAAGGGGCAGCATTGGCACAGCGGGAAATGGGAGATCTTCACCGTCGTCTCCGGGCACGGGCTGATCCGGGAGCGGAAAATCGGCACGGACGAGGTGCTGGAGTTCGAGGTCAGCGGGGACCACCCCCGGGCCGTGCAGATGCTGCCGGGCTACGCCCACAGCATCGTCAACCTGTCACGGGAGGAGGACCTCGTCACGGTGATGTGGGCGAGCGAGGTGTTCGACCCGGAGCGGCCGGACACGTTCCGGGAGGACGTGTAGGATCCCGTGGCCGCTTGACGCGGGCGATCGAGATTTCGGCCCGGAGCGGCCGGGACACGTTCCGGGAGGACGTGTAGGATCCCGTGGCCGCTCTCCGAACACTCGTGCCGGGCAGCCGCACGGGGATTTGGTTTGGGGAAGGGAACAAGCGGCCCGGGAGACGCCCGGGGAAAGGAGAGCCGCCGATGATAATGCCAGACGGCCTTGGGAGGGGATTTTCGCCATGCCAGGACGAATATGGGAGGAAGGCGGTCGAGGTCTTAAGATCCGGGTGGTACGTGCTCGGGGAGGAAGTTGGGAGGTTCGAGGAGGAATGGGCCGCGTTCTGCGGGGCTAAGCACTGCGTCGGCCTCAACAGCGGACTGGACGCGCTGACATTGGCGTTCAGGGCACTGGGCGTAGGGAACGGGGATGAGGTCACCGTCCAAGGGAACACCTACATCGCCAGCGTCATGGGGATTACGGCGAACGGGGGCGTCCCCGTGTTCGCTGAGCCTGACGGATGCTATGGCTTGGACGCGGGCCAGATTGAGGAGAGGATAACGGATCGGACGAAGGCCGTCCTCGCCGTCCACCTGTATGGCATCCCGTCGCAGATGGATCGGATAGCTGACATATGCGAAAGACACGGCCTTAAGCTGGTCGAGGATTGCGCGCAGTCGCACAACGCGGCGTTCCACGGGAAAAAGACAGGGACATTCGGGGACATCGGGTGCTTTTCGTTCTACCCCTCGAAAAACCTCGGGGCGTTTGGGGACGCGGGCGCGATCATCACGGATGATGAGCGGCTGGCAGCCGACATAAGGGTCCTCCGCAACTACGGGAGCGAGAAGAGATACCACAACAAATACGTGGGCGTCAACAGCCGCCTCGACGAGATGCAGGCTGGGCTTTTGAGGGTGAAGCTGTCCCATTTGGAGGAGCTGACCCGGATGCGGGAGCGGGCCGCCGAACGGTATCTTGGGGAAATCCATAACGAGAAGATCGCGCTCCCGCAAAAAAGGGAAGGCGAGGGGAACCGGCATGTCTGGTACCAGTTCGTCATAAGGTGCGGCGAGAGGGACGCCCTTATCCCCTTCCTGCGGGATAAGGGGATCGGGACGCTCATCCATTAC
>CAZOLD010000116.1:0-5229 GCA_964580595.1 uncultured Eubacterium sp. | reverse complement strand
CCGGCTTCCCATTCCGTACCCGGATGGGCAAATCCCCCTCTTCCATGTAGATCCTGGATGGCTTCTGGTTCGGGTTGCACCCGTATTTCAACTCTAGTTCCCGCATATTCTCCTCCTATCCTTCCTCGCCCCGCCCGGGCGCCGCGCAGGCGGCAAAACGCCAACATCCTCAATGCCGCGCGTTCACGATCCTCGACTCATATTTCCCGGAGGCGATATCGATGTAGCGCACGAACAGCGACACGCGGTTATCCTTATCGAGGCTATCCCAAAGCCTCTCGGTGAAGCCGTCTATCTCCCCTTCCATGGAAACCGGCCTCGGCTCCCCCTCGAAGCTTGGGAGCGGGTCGCCATCGCCCAAATACGTATGGAGGAGGCGCCCCTCCCCCGCTTGCGGGTTCTCATAAGCGAACGTATAGCGGCAACAGGAGGCCGGGCCGGAGGGGCCGCACTTGATGATGGACATCGCGAAATTCATTTTCCCGCCTTCCAGATGCAGGATCCCCGAAATGCGCGGCGTGTAATTCGGCGCGTCCGGCTCAAACTTCCTCGTGCGCAGCGCCTGCTCAAAGGTATGCTGCCGGTCCATCATCTCATAAATCGTGTCCGTCTGGTCCCCGTTCGTCACGATGGTCTTGTTGCCCAGCACGCGGACCGGCGCGTAGATAATCAAGCTGGGATCTCTCATCTTCGAGGGGTCAAAGGCCTGCGTGCGGATCCCCTCCCCATCTTCCACGAAAATGCGGTTCCTGCTGTTCTCGCTCCTTCCCATGATGAAATACGCGGCTATCGCGGATTTTCCATCCTCCGACCGCCCCAGGGCTATCCCTCTCCCGGGATAAGGGTTGCCCTTTAACTCCTGTTCCAACGAATGCCTCTCCATCAAATGCCTATCCATGCCTCCTCCTCCCCGGGGTTTCCCCCGAAACGGAAAAATGCCCGGGAGATCCGCCTCCCAGGCATCCCGCAATCCATTCCCGCCACTACTGTTTCTCCATTTCCGCCCGGCGCTTGTCCAAAAGCTCGTCGATCGCGCTCACCAAGCTCCCGATCTCGGGCTTGGTCAGCTGCGCGTCCGCGCCAAGCATCTCGCCCTTGCGCCTCATCTCGTCGTTCACAAGGGACGAGAAAATGACGACCGGTATGTGCTTGAGATCCTCGTCCTCCTTGATCAGCTTCGTCAAGCGGTGCCCGTCCATCAAGGGCATCTCGATATCGGTAATCACCATATGGACCTTCTCGTCTATGTTCCCGTCCTGCTTGAACTGCAAGAGCTTATCCCACGCCTCCTGCCCGTTACTGTTGACATTGAGCTTCGTGTATCCGGACTTCCTCAGGCAGTCCGTGATCAGCTTCGAGAGCAACGGGGAATCCTCCGCGATCAAAATCGGCGAATCGCTCCTGTCCCGCTCCCCGATCTCCTCTAGGTCTGACACCTGAAGGCCGGTCTCCGGGCTGATGTCCGTCACGATCTTCTCGAAATCCAGGATGACGATCAGGCGATCCTCCAGCTTCACCACGCCGGTGGAGACGCCCCGCTCCTCCACGTTGATCGTGGAGTCCGGCTTGATGATCTCCGTCCAGGAGAGCCTGTGGATACCGCAGACCTCGTCCACATGGAAGGCGATGTTCAGCTTGTTGAAATTCGTGATGATGAACAGGCCGTCAATGTCCGTATCCGGAAAGCCCAGGCAGTTCCGGAGGTTGATCACCGTTATCATCGATTCCCTCGGCATGAATATGCCTTCCACGCTAGGGTGCGCGTTCGGGATCGGGGTAACCGGCTGATACGTCAAGATCTCGCGAATCTTAGCGACATTGATGCCATAATGATTCCCGGCCAACGTGAATTCCAATACCTCCAGCTCGTTCGTGCCATTCTCCAAAAGAATATTTGTATCCATAATCGTACCTCTCCTCTCCGGTATATTCCGCCTTGAAACCCCACGTCCGCCAGTAATCCCTGACAATCATCAAATAACCGAGCCGCCAAAAGAGGCTCCGAAACATTCCGCCCGCGGGCACGCCCCGGGCCCAGGCTCATGGCACTGTAGCCATTATATCACAAACTCACAAAAAAATATATCATATTTTTCAAAATTTATCAATATTGCCCTATTTCCCCAGGGGAATCATGCTCGTGGCCCCGCCCATCTCCAGCTTGAGCCTGAGGGAGGAAACCTTCCCCGCCGTCGCCTCCGGCGTCTCGAACAGCAGAACCGCCGCCGCCGTCTCTCCCGGCTCAATCGATTCCATGTAGGTGGAGAGGTCGTTCTCTAGCATGGTGACCTGGTTATCCGCGGTCTCGCTCCCGTTGATCTCTAGCGTGAACACCGGCTGCTTCGCGAGGAGGCCGCACTCAACCGCCTGATCGGTCGTGTTCGTGACGTTTATGTTGAGGATGAGGAACGTGCTCCCGGGGGAGGCGTCCATGGAAAAATAATCCCCCTGCGCGTAGCTGGCGCTCACGGAATAATCCCGGTAGTCAAACGTGAGCCCGGGAATCCCGATCGCGTCCGTCAGCGTCGTCTCGGGCGGCTCCTGCGGCGCCTGGGCCTGGCCCTGGTCCCCGGAGCCCTGCGCCCCCTGGGCCTGGTCCCCGGAACCCTGCCCTCCCGATGACTGGTCCTCCGAGGCCTGGTTCCCGGAAGATTGATCCCCGGAAGATTGGTCCCCGGAGCCCTGATCCTCTTCCGGCGCCGCCTCTTCCGACGCAGCCTCGTCCGTGGACTTATCCTGCTCTTCCTCGTCCTGGTATACTATGGTCAGGCCTTCCTGCTGGCGCTTATTATTCTTTGAGACCGCCCCCGCGGAATAACTCACGATGATCGCCTGCTCATCCTCGGTCAGCGGCAGCATCTCCTCCCCGCATCCCGAAAGAAGGACCGCCGTCAACGCCAGGGCAATCCCTTTTCCCATTAATCCCTTCATCCCACTCCGTCTCCTTTTCCCGCAGCATGGGCGGCAAGCCCCCTTGCGCTGTCGCCTCCCCGTTCCCCCATTCTATCATTTTTTGTCACACAGGGCAACCACCTTTTTCCGGCTCCGCGCTCTCTAGCTCGAACCAAAATGTCACGCCGTCCTCCTCGTTACGTGCCCCGCACTCCCGGTGGAAGGAATCCATGATGGCCTTCACGATGGAAAGCCCGATCCCGTTCCCCCCGTATTCCCTCGTCCTGGCCTTGTCCACCTTGTAAAACTTTTCCCAGACATGCCCGATCTCCTCTTCCGGGATATGGCTCCCGGTATTGAACACCTCCGTGCGAACGGTCCCGTTCCCCTGCTGGATGGATATCCGGATCCGCTTCTCTCCCGCCGCGTAGTGGATGGCGTTGCTGACATAATTCGTGACGACTTGCTCCACCTTGAATTCGTCGGCCCACACGTAAATTGAGCCTGGCGCGTCAAGCTCCGCGCGGATGCCGGCCTGCTCCCGCAGGATAGCCGTCTCGCTGATCACGCCGCGCACCGCCTCCGTAAGGTCGAACCGCTCAAACCTCACCTGCCCCTCGCCGGATTCCAGCTGGCTTAAGGCCAAAAGATCCCGCACCAGCTGGTTCATCTTGTCCGCCTCGTCCATGATCACCTCGCAGTAAAAATCACGGCTCTCCGCGTCATCGTTGATGCATTCCTTTAAGCCTTCCGCGTACCCCTGGATCAAGGCAATCGGCGTCTTCAGCTCGTGGGACACGTTGGAAATAAATTCCTTGCGCCTCTGCTCCGCCTCCGTCTTCTTCTCAATGTCCCTCCGAAGCTCGTTGTTCGCGCTCTTAAGCCTCGAGATCGTCTGCTCTAAGGCCTCGGAGAGCTGGTTCATGTGCTCGCCTAGGATATCAATCTCGTCCTCCCCGCGGCTTTCGTATTTCGCGTCAAAATCCAGGTTCGCCATTTTCTCGGAAATCTCCGCGAGCTGCAGGATAGGGTTCGTGATCCGGCGCGTCACGGCATAGATGACGGCCGCGCAGACGATGACCGCCACGATGCCCACGCCCCCCAAAAACCGGTTCGCGATGCCCACGCTTTCCTCGATGCCCTCTAAGGCCGTCCGCAGCAGGATGAGGTTGCCGTCCGCTAAGGTGCCCCACAGGGCAAGGTAATTCGAGCCCAGCCTGCTGTCCTTGCTTTTTTCCAGGACATACGAGTCCGTGCTCTCCAAAATCTCGGCGTCCCCGTCCTTCCCGTCCATTTGGAAAACCAGCCGCATGAACTGGAACAGCAATGTCTCATCGTCGCCGACGTTCGACTGCACGATCGTGCCGTCCGATTGGATGACCATCAGCGTGATATTGCCGCTCGCGCAATGCCGTTCCAGCTCCAGCTTGAAGTCCTCGTCCTCCGACTTCCCCGCCTCGGCCCCCTCGTTGGCCTCCTCGAACGTATCCAGCAGCATGTTCTGCTTCTTGTTGACGTAATATGGCTCCAAAAACGTCGTATTGATGAACCAGCACAGCAGGATCGTCCCGGTGACGACGCTTATCATTGCCGCCGTGATTTTCCCCGTAATCGAGCGCCTCATCCTAGCTATCCACCTCGAACTTGTATCCCATTCCCCATATGGTCTTGATATAATCGCCCTTCTGCCCCAGCTTGCTGCGCAGCTTCTTGACATGGGTGTCAATCGTGCGGACGTCCCCGAAATAATCATAGTCCCAGACATTGTTCAGGATTTTTTCCCTAGAGAGGGCAATTCCCCGGTTCTCCACGAGATAAGAAAGGAGCTCGAATTCCTTGTAGCTTAGCTCCACCTGCTCGCCGTCCACTAAAACGCGGTGCCCCATCCTGTCGATGGAGATCCCCCCGACCTCTAACGTCTCCTCCTCGTTCCCGCCCGACCGGCGCAGGATCGCCTGCACGCGGGCCACCAAAATCTTCGGGCTGAACGGCTTGGAGATGTATTCGTCGGCGCCGATGCTAAACCCCTGCAGCTCGTCGCTCTCCTCCCCCTTCGCGGTAAGCATGATGATCGGGACGTCCGAGCTTTCCCTGATTTCCCTGCACACGTCCCAGCCGTTTATCTTGGGCATCATGACGTCTAAGATGATGAGGGCAATGTCCTTTTGCGCGTAAAACTTGCCCAACGCCTCTTCCCCGTCCGCGGCCTCTTCCACCTCGAAGCCCTCCCTGACCAGGAAATCGCGGACCAGCTTGCGCATCCTGCTCTCATCGTCCACAACCAATATCTTCCGGTTCTCCATCCGGATCCACACCTCTCTCCCGCTGCCTCGCCGC
>CAZOLD010000115.1:0-5247 GCA_964580595.1 uncultured Eubacterium sp. | reverse complement strand
ACGGTGCAGGCCGCGCAAGGGTAGGGCGCGGCGGCGCGGGAAGGCCGGAAAGCGCCGCGAGCGAGGAAGCGGTGCGAGAGAGGAAGCGGCGCCGGGGCGCGGATGCATAGAAACGCATGGATGCGCGGCAGATGGGCGCACCGCGCAGGAAGCCCTAAAGGCGCGGCGGCAGGCAGGCGCGGCAGGTGGAAGCGCCGCGCGGGAAGCTAGGAAGGCGCGGCGGCAGGCAGGCGTGCGCGGCAGGTGGCGGTGCCATGCGGGAAGGCCAGAAAGCGCCGCAAACGAGGAAGTGCCGCCGGGGCGCGGATGCAGTAGGAAGGCATGGACGCGCGGCGCGATGGCGCAGATGCGCGGCGGCAGGTAGGCGTGCGCGGCAGGTGGAAGCGCCGCGCGGGAAGCTAGGAAGGCGCGGCGGCAAGCATGGATGCGTGGCACGACGGCGCGGGAAGCAAGGAAGGCACGGCGGCAGGCAGGTGTGCGCGGCAGGTGGCGGTGCCATGCGGGAAGGCCAGAAAGCGTCGCGAGCGAGGATGCGCCGCCGGGGCACGACGGCGCGGGAAGGCGGCGAGAGGAAGGGATATGGCGGATAAGTTTAACGTGGTCCGGGTGCGGTTCCATCTGAGGGACGAGCGGGTGCTGGTGATCCAGGGCTGGAAATACGGGATGGGGCCGCAGGACCGGCTCGTCGCGGCGTTAGGCGGGGAAGAGCTCCCCATGACGGAGCAGATGTACGACGGGATGGAAGTGCGGCAGCGGTACATGATTTACGATCTGGGCATAGAGGAGGAGTATTTCCTCTATGTGACGTTGCCGGACGCGCCGGAAGGGAAGAAGGAGATCTCGCTTTGGGTGAAAGGCCCGGACGGGGAGGAACGCGTCTGGCACGAGGCCGCGGCGAAGGTCCTAAAGCTCCGGGGGCAGGTGGATTTCTTCCTGGAAGAGGTGAAGCTGGGCAAGGAAAGCTGCAGGGTCAAGGGATGGGCGGCGTCCGTCCTTCCCGTCGAGCTGACGGTGAAGGGCGCGGACGGCAGGGCGATCCCCTGCGAGGTGTCCTGGCATGAGCGCAGGGACGTGGCGCAGGCCTACCGCGAGGCAAAGAGCCTGCCGGACGCCGGGTTCGAGGCGAGGTTCCCGCATAAGGGCCTCTCGCGGGCCAGCCTGGAAATCCACAGCGGGCGCAGGGCAAGCACGGCGAAGGTGCCGATCGCGTCCACTTTCCTGCTGGAAAACGTGCTTGGCAGCAGTTATTTGGGGAAAGGGGCAAGGTTCCTGCAGCGCCATGGGTTTCTGGAGTTTTGCAAGCGGACGGCGCAGGTCCTGACGCATCGGGCGGCGCCGCAGGGCGATTATGAGAGATACCGGCTGGCCGTCATGCCGTCCACGGAGGATTTGGCGAGGCAGAGGCAGGAGAAAATGGAATGGTGCCCCCTGATCTCCATCGTCGTCCCGCTGTACCGGACGCCGTTAAGGTATTTATCGCAGCTCATCGCTTCCGTGAGGGACCAGACATACACGAATTGGGAGCTGTGCCTCTCGGACGGGAGCGGGGAGGATTCCACCCTGGAGGATTTCCTGCGGAAGCTAGAGAAAAAGGACCGGCGCATCAAGGTCGTCTGGAACCATAAGCAGCTGCGGATCTCGCAAAATACGAACGCCGCGCTTCGCGCCGCGACGGGGGAATACGTCGCGTTCGCCGACCATGACGACATGCTCACGCCGGACGCCCTCTACGAATGCGTCAAGGCGTTGCGGGAATCGCCGGGGACGGAGCTTGCTTATTCCGACGAGGACAAGGTCTCCATGAACGGGAGGCGGTATTTCGAGCCGCATTTCAAGCCGGATTACGACCCGGATCTTTTGCGCAGCATGAATTATTTTTGCCACCTGGTCGTCGTGAAGAAGACGCTGCTAGAGCGGGTGGGGCCGCTGGATGAGGCTTTCGACGGGGCGCAGGATTACGATTTCGTGCTCCGGTGCGTGGAGCACACGGATCGGATCGCCCATATTCCCAAGGTCTTGTACCATTGGCGGGCGCACGGGAAATCCACGGCGGAGGACCCGGAGAGCAAGCGCTACGCCTTCGAGGCGGGCCGGCGCGCCGTCCAGGCGCATTATGACAGGATGGGAATCCCAGCGAAGGTTTCCATGGGCAGGTACCCGGGCCTCTACCGGACGCGCTACGCGTGGAAGGAGCAGCCCTTAGTCTCCATCCTCATCCCCAACAAGGATCACGTGCAGGACCTGGACAAATGCATCCGCTCCATCGAGGAGCAGTCCTCCTACCGGAATTACGAATATGTCATCCTGGAAAATAACAGCGAGCTGCCGGAGACATTCGAGTATTACCGGAACCTGGAGGCGGAAAACAAGAAGGCGCGCGTCGCGCGCTGGGAAGGCGGGTTCCATTTCGCGGCCATCAATAATTTCGGGGCCGGATTGGCGAAAGGGGAGTACCTCCTCCTTTTGAATAACGATACGGAAATGATAGGCCCGGACTGCATCCGGGAGCTTTTGGGATATTGCATGAGGGAGGACGTGGGCGTCGTCGGGGCAAGGCTGTATTACGGCGACGACACCATCCAGCACGCGGGCGTGGTGCTGGGGTTCGGCGGCATCGCGGGGCACGCGTTTTTGGGTTTCGGCAGGGGGGAGAACGGGTATTTTTCCAGGATCATCTGCGCCCAGGATTACAGCGCCGTCACCGCGGCGTGCATGATGACGAAGGCGTCCGTGTACCGCCAGGTGGGCGGCATGACGGAGGACCTTGCCGTGGCCTTCAACGACATCGACTATTGCATGAAGGTGCGCAAGGCGGGGAAGCTGGTGGTCTACAACCCGTACGCGGAGCTCTATCACTATGAGTCTAAGTCGCGCGGCCCGGAGGATTCCCCGCAGAAGCAGGAACGGTATTACAGGGAAATGGAATATTTCGTGAAAAAATGGAAAGCGGAGCTGGACGCGGGCGACCCGTATTATAACCCAAACCTCACGCTCTCCAAGGCGGATTTTTCCCTGCGGCAGGTATAGGGCGCGAAGGCGGAGGGCCGCCGGCGCCGGGCGGGAATCGAGGCGCATATGAAAAAGATCGGGAATATCATCTTAGACGACACGCATTACCCCGGGGAGGACTTATACAGCGACGGCGCGGTGGAGGATCGCCTGCTGGAGCTGGCGCGGGAATGCGCGCCGGAGGACTATAACGCGGCCATCGCGAGGGAGCGGGACTGGGCCGTGATGTACCATTTCGCGCGGGAGAGGGAGAACATCCTGAGCTGGTACCCGTTTCGGGAGGGCGCGAAGATCCTGGAAGTCGGGTCCGGATGCGGCGCGGTCACGGGTGCTCTTTCCGGGAACGCAAGGGAGGTCACCTGCATCGACCTTTCCATGAAGCGGAGCACGATCAACGCCCTGCGCAGGAAGGAGGCGGGGGGCGTCCGGATTTGCGTGGGCAATTTCCAGGATATCGAGAAGGATTTGGATACGGATTATGATTACGCGACGCTGATCGGCGTCTTTGAATACAGCCAAGGGTATATCGGCGGGGATCGGCCCTACCATGATTTCCTGGCCGCCGTGATGAGGCACCTTCGCCCGGGCGGCGCGCTCCTTTTGGCCATCGAGAACAAGTTTGGCCTGAAATACTGGGCGGGATGCGCGGAGGATCATGTCGGGCGCCTCTTCGAGGGCCTGGAGGGTTACCCTGGCGGCGCGGGGGTCCGCACGTTCACGAAGCCCGGCCTGACCCGCGTCCTGGAGGAATGCGGCTGCCGGGATTACCGGTTCTATTACCCCTATCCCGATTACAAGTTCCCGTCCGTGATTTTCTCGGACGAGCGGCTGCCTAAGGAGGGCGAGCTGGAGCGGAACATCCGAAACTTTGACCGGCCGCGCCTGGTCCTGATGGACGAGGGGAAGGCATATGCCCAGATCCTGGAGGACGGCCTTTTTCCCTTGTACTCCAATTCCTTTTTCGTGGAAATCAGGAAGCCGGGAGGCGAAGGGGAAAAAGAAGGGGAGCGCGTCATTTACGCGAAATTTTCCGACGGGCGATCGCCTAGGTTCGCCCTGCAGACAAGGATCGTGCGGACGGAGCATGGGAAATTCCTGTGCAAGTCGGCGGAATGCCGGGAAGGGGAGGAACATGTCCTGCACATCGCGCGGGCAAGGGAGGATTTAGAGCGGCAATGGGGCGGGCAGGGCCCTTATTTGGTGAACCGGTGCCGGCTGGCGGGGAGCCGCGCCATGTTCGAGTACCTGGAGGGCGTCACGCTAGAAGAGAGGCTGGACGGGCTGCTCTCGCGCGGGAAAGAGGAAGAGGCCGTCCGGGAGATCAGGGAGGCGGTCCGGGAAATCTTAGAAAGCGGGACGGAGGATTTTGAGGCGACGCCGGAATTTCGGAACGTGTTCGGGGACGTTTCCCTGCCTTGGGCGTGCAAATCCCCGAAAGTGGCGGACGTGGACTTGATTTTCCCGAATATCCTGATCGCGCCGGACGGGCGGCGGCACGTGCTGGATTATGAGTGGACGTTTGATTTTCCCGTCCCGGCGGAATATATCGCCTACCGCGCGCTCCATTACTACCTGTCCTCCGCGCCGGGGCGGATGGAATTCGCGCGGAGGCATGATTTTTACGGGCAGTTCGGCATGACAGAAGAAAAGATGCGAGCCTACGCGGAAATGGAGCGGCATTTCCAGGTCTATATCAGCGGGGGATACGCGTCCGTGGGGGATCTGTACCACAGGATGGGCAAGCCGGCCGTCCCCTTGGGCGATTTGCTGGAAGGGCTGGGGAAGCGCCGGATGCAGATATATATCGATAGGGGAGAAGGATTTTCGGAGGAGGATTCCTATTTCCTGGAGAACGGGCCGGGCGCGGAGGTCAGCCAGGAAGTCACCATCCCGGAGGACGCGAAGGGCGTCTGGGTGGACCCGGCGCTGAGCGCCTGCGTCTTGCGCGGCGTGCGCCTCGCGTGGGAGGGCGGCGCGCCCGTGAGATACCATACGACGGGCTTCAAAATAGGGGAAGACGGGTATTTATTTGACAATTCTGACCCAAAGATTATAATAGAAGAAATCCCGAGGGGGGAACGCCGCATGCGGGTTTCCTACCGGATCAGCGTCTTGGAGGAGCCGGAGGCGCGGCTTTTGATGGAAAAGCTGAACTGGAAGCGCAGGCTGAAGAAGAACCGGTAGCCCGGGCGAGGGAACAGGGAAATGAGGAGAAGAGATCAGTACAAGCATTTGTTG
>CAZOLD010000114.1:0-5259 GCA_964580595.1 uncultured Eubacterium sp. | reverse complement strand
GCGACGGGAAAAATGTTTACGGCACCTACATTCACGGCCTTTTCGACGAGGGGAGCCTGGCGGCTGACATGGCAATCGCCTTGGCAGAGCGAAAAGGCGTGGATTTTTCCCTAGGGGAAGCCCTTGATTACCACGCTTATAAGGAAGGGGAATATGACAAGCTGGCGGACGGATTGCGCCGCAGCCTTGACATGGAGGCGGTCTATGGGATGCTTCGGGAAGCCGAATTGGGATAAATTCACGAGGGAAGAGCTGTCCCGGATACGGATTGGCACTTTAGACCGGGCAGTTGGGGAACGCGTCCAAAAGAACTGGGACAGGGTGGCGAAGCCGATCGACGGCTTGGGGCGGCTTGAGTCGCTTATCGCAAGGATTGGCGGCATTACCGGCACGGACCGCCCGGACCTTTCAAAAAAGGCCGTCCTCGTTTTTTGCGCGGACAACGGGATCGTCGAGGAAAAGGTCAGCCAGTCGGGCTCTGAGGTCACGGCCGCCGTCGCGAGGTCCATGGCGGCGGGAACTTCTCCGGTCTGCCGGATGGCGAAGGCCGTCGGAGCGGACGTGATCCCCGTGGATATCGGCATCCGGCAAGAAGAGCCGATCCCTGGCGTCCTAAGCCGGAAGGTGCGCCGCGGAACCGGGAATTTTCGCAAGGAAGAGGCGATGGCGGAGGAAGAGGCGATCCGCGCCATCGCGGTCGGGATGGACCTAGTGAGGGCATGCAAGGAAGAGGGGTATGGCATCCTGGCGGCCGGGGAGATGGGGATCGGGAACACGGCGTCAAGCAGCGCGGTCGCCGCCGCCTTGTTAGGGTGTCGGGCACAAGAGGTCACGGGCCGCGGGGCCGGCCTTAGCGACGAGGGGCTGAGAAGGAAATGTCTGGTCGTGGACGAGGCGGTCCAAAAGCACGGCCTCATGGGCGCGGACGCGCTGCGCGTGCTTTCCGCGGTTGGGGGGTTGGACATCGCGGGGCTGGCGGGGTGCTATATCGGCGCCGCCCTATACCGCGTCCCCGTCGTGCTAGACGGGGCGATCAGCCTGGCCGCTGCCCTGGTGGCGGAGCGCCTGTTTCCCGGGGCGAAGGAATTCTGGCTGCCTTCCCACAAGGGCAGGGAGCCCGCGGCAGGGAAAATCCTAGGAGAACTTCGGTTTCACGCGATCCTGGACGCGGATTTGGCGTTAGGGGAAGGGACGGGCGCGGTGATGCTCTTCCCGCTCTTAGACATGGCGCTGGAAGTTTACTATGGCGGCGCGGATTTTTCGGATATCCGGATCGCGCCTTATGAAAGGAAGAATCCATGATTGTCCTGGTGACGGGAGGATGCGGGAGCGGGAAATCCGCCTACGCGGAGGAGCGCGCCGCGGCATTGGCCGAAGGGGCGCAAAAATATTATGTCGCGACGATGCGGGCGCGGGATGAGGAAGGCCGGGAGCGGGTCCAAAGGCACCGGGCGATGCGGGAGGGGAAAGGATTCCTGACGATCGAGCAGCCCGCCCGCGTGGGGGAAGCGGCAAAAAAGGCAAGGGAGCTTGGGGGAAACCCCGGGGATGGCACGGCGGTGCTAGAATGCGTCTCGAACCTTTTGGCCAACGAGATGTTTCAGGACGGGGAGGCGCGGGACGGGGCGGATGCGGCGCGGCGCACGATTTCTGGCATCTCAGAGCTTGCGGGGGCGTTTCGGAATCTTGTGATTGTCACGAACCAGGTGTTTGAGGACGGGGTGCGCTACGAGGGCACGACGGAGGAGTATCGCGGGGCATTGGGCGAGGCCAACAGGCGCCTTGCCGCGCTCTCGGACGAGGTGGCCGAGGTCGTCGTGGGGATCCCCGTCATTTGGAAAGGAAGCAAGGCGCATGGGCGGTAAGGTGCGGCGGGCCGCCAGGGCGTTTGCGGCCGCGTTTTCCATGTATTCCAGGATACCCATGCCGCAATTTGCCTGGGAGGATGAGGATCTCGCGTACATGATGGCCTTCTTTCCCCTGGTGGGGCTGGCGGAAGGGGCCGCGGTCTGCGCCTGGGAGGCTTTGGCGGCATGGCTGGGCGTGGGGGAACTCTGCCGGGTTTTGATCGGCGCGGCCATAATGCTTTATCTTTCTGGCGGCATTCATCTGGACGGGTTCTTGGACACGATGGACGCGTTCTCCTCCTGCCGGCCGCGGGAAAAGAAGCTGGAAATCTTGAAAGATCCCCACATCGGCGCGTTTTCCGTCCTGAGGCTTTCGCTTTACGGATTGGTTTTCCTGGGCGCTTATTCCGAGATCCGGGGGCGGGGGCCGGTCCTCATTTTCTGCGCCGGGTTCGTGCTGGCGCGCTGCCTTGGCGCCATCGGGCTCGTGGGGTTTCCCCTGGCGAAAGAAGAGGGGCTGGCATACCGGTTCGCGAGCCGCGCGAGGAAGCGCCCCGTCCTGGCCCTTCTCATGCTGCAGGCGCTGGGGTGCGCGTGCCTCATGATTTTGCAGTCGCCTTGGGCGGGAAGCGCCGCCATTTTGGCGTCCTTAGCGGCATTCGGGCTGTATTACGTAAGGTGCAGGCGGGAGCTTGGCGGGATTACGGGCGACACGTCCGGATATTTTATCTGTGTCTGCGAATGCGTTATCGCCGTCGCGGCGGCGGCCTGCCGCCTTTTGCCGGCGGCGGTGCCGGGTCTTATGCCGCTTCGGTAAGGGGTTTGGCGGCGGCGGGTCTTATGCCGCTTCGGTAAGGGGTTTGGCGGCGGCGGGATCGGGACTCGCGCCGTTTCGGTAAGGGTTTTGCCGGCGGTGGTGCCGGGTTTCGTGCCGCTTCGGTAAGGGTTTGCCGGCGGCGGCACCAGGACTCGTGCCGTTTTGGTAAGAGATTTGCCGGCGGCGGGTCTCATGCCGCATCGGCAAGGGTTTGCCGGCGGCGGGGAAGGAGGGGCACGGGAGTGAAATTAGTGATTGGCGGCTGCGCGCAGGGGAAGCTGGATTATGTCCTGCGGGAATGCGGGAAAGGCTGCTGCGAGGTCTGGGACGGCGTCCTGCCGCGGGGGGAGGAGACGGCCGGGAGGACGGACGTGGTCAATCATTTCCACCTGTGGGTGCGCCGCAGGATGAAATCCGGGGGATGCCCCGAGGAGGAAATCGAGGAATTCCTAAGGCGCCGCCCGTCCTGCGTCATCATCAGCGACGAAATAGGGAGCGGGATCGTGCCCACATCGCGCTTTGAGCGGGAGTGGCGCGAGCGGACGGGCAGGATCCTGACAGGCCTAGCGTCCCGTTCCGGGGAGGTCGTGAGGGTCGTTTGCGGGATCGGGCAGCGGATCAAATGAAGGGAAGGATTTTGAATGGGAAAAGAACTGACGCTCATTAGGCATGGCATGACGGAGTCAAACAAGCAATGGCGGTATTTGGGAAGGACGGACGAGGAGCTGTGCGAAGAGGGGATTTTGGCATTGGAAAAGGACGTTGCCGCCGGGCGGTACGGGAGCGTGCGGCAGGTGTTCGCCAGCCCGATGCGGCGCTGCCGGCAGACGGCGTCCATCCTCTATCCCGGCCAGGAGCCCGTGCTGGTTCCGGAATGGGTGGAAATGGATTTTGGCATTTACGAGAGGAAGAAATTTGACGAGTTAAAGGAAGACGCGCAATTCCAGGAATGGATCTCCAACCGGATGGAGACCACGCCGCCGGGGGGCGAAAGCATAGGGGAATTTGCCGCCCGGTGCCGCGCGGGGTTCGAGCGCGTCAAGGGGCAGCTTTCGGATAGCACGGCTTTCGTCATCCATGGCGGGACGATCATGGCGCTGCTTAGTATTTATTGCGGAGGAGATTACGCTTCCTATCGGGTGGATAACGGGGGCGGCTATGCCTGCGTCTGGGAGGAAGGCGAGGGCAGGCTTAGGATCCGGGGGGAAATATGAGGCTTCCTTGCCATATGGCGGCGTTTTTCTCCGGGTTCCTGCTGGATTTGTTGCTGGGCGATCCCGCGTGGATGCCGCATCCCGTGCGCCTGATCGGGGCATGGGTTTCCCGGCTGGAAACATTCTTCTTCCGGGCGATGGGCCGCGCGGGGGCGCGGGCAGGTGATGCCTTAGGCAATGAGTCGTCTCGTGCGGGGGATGACTTGGGCGGTGAGTCGTTTCGCGCGGGTGAAGCCGTGGGCGATGGGGCGGCGTGGTCGGGTGATGCCTCTGGCGACGGGGCGGGACGAGCGGGTGATGCCGTGGGCAATGGGGCATTTCGTTCGGTGGATGCCTTTGGCAATGAGGCATCTCGGTCGGAGGATGGCATGGACGATAGGGCGGCACGAGCGGGTGAAGCCGTGGGCGACGGGGCGGCGCGGGCAGGTGATGCCGTGGGCGGCGAGGAGCGGAAGGGCAGGGCGGAATTTTTCTGCGGGGTCCTGCTGGCCATCCTTGTGTTAGCGGCGTCCGTGGGGCTCTCCGCTGTCATTTTGCTGGTAGCTTACGGCGTGCATCCCCTCCTGGGGATGGCGGCGGAAACGTGGATGACTTACCAGATCCTCGCGGTGAAATCCCTGCGCGTGGAAAGCATGGATGTGTGCCATGCGCTGGAGGCGGGAGACGTAGAAGGCGCTCGCGCGGCGGTTTCTAGGATTGTGGGACGGGATACGGACAGCCTCGGGGAGGACGGGATCGCTCGCGCGGCGGTTGAGTCGGTCGCGGAAAACACGACGGACGGCGTGATTGCCCCGATGCTCTACCTGGCGGTTGGCGGCCCTGTCCTGGGCTTTTTCCATAAGGCGGCGAGCACCATGGATTCCATGATCGGGTACCGGAACGAGAAATACCGTTTCTTTGGGAAGGCGGCGGCGAGGCTGGACGATATTTTGAACTTTATTCCCGCGCGGGCTTCCGCGCTCCTTATGATTTTCGCGGCCTCGATCGGGGGGAAGGACGTCTCCGGGCGCGGCGCGTGCGCAGTCTATAAGCGGGACAGGAAGAACCATGCCAGCCCGAACAGCGCGCAGACGGAGGCGGCGTGCGCGGGCGCGCTGGGCGTGCGCTTAGCGGGCGGGGCCGCGTATGGGGGAAAATATGTGGAAAAGCCCTATATCGGCGACGACTTTCGGCGGATTTGCGCGGAGGACATCAGGCGGGCCAACCGGCTGATGTATATCACGGCATGGGAAGGGGAGCTAATCTGCCTTGCGGCGATGTGCCTTGCGGCATGAGGGAGCCGCGTGGGGCAAGAGAAGGAGGGGGCTCGTACGCCTTGCGGCGGTGAGCCTTGCGGCATGAGGGAGCCGCGTGGGGCAAGAGAAGGAACAGGGAGTTCGTA
>CAZOLD010000113.1:0-5271 GCA_964580595.1 uncultured Eubacterium sp. | reverse complement strand
TGCTGCGCGACCGATTCCCGGGGAAGGAATATTTCTCCACGCCGATGCGGCGGGAAGAGGAGCGGTGCCGGTTCTGCTTTCAGGCCGCGGCTGCCGGCCGCCGCGTGGCGCTGGCATGCAGCGGGGACGCCGGGATTTACGGGCTTGCCTCGCTCATGCACGAGATCGGGGAGGAATATCCAAAGATCGGCTTGCGGGTCGTCGCGGGCGTGACGGCGGCAAGCAGCGGGGCGGCGGTCCTTGGCGCGCCCTTGGGCCATGATTTTTGCACCATCAGCTTGAGCGATTGCCTGACGCCATGGGAGACGATCGAGCGCCGGCTTGCCGCGGCGGCGGAAGGGGATTTTGTCATTGTCCTGTATAACCCTTCCAGCCGGCGGCGGAAGGACTACCTGGCTAAGGCCTGTGGCATATTGCTTTGCCATATGGAGCCAGAACGCCCTTGCGGTTATGTGGAAAACATCGGCCGGAAAGGGGAAAAAGCGGAGGTTTGCACGCTTTTGGAGCTGCGCGACGTCGAGGCGAACATGTTCACGACGGTTTTCATTGGAAATAAGGGAACAAGGATCATCCATGGGAAATTGGTGACAAGGCGGGGGTATCCGATTGGAAAAAATATTGATATTCGCGGGGACAGCTGAGGGGCGGCGGCTTTCCGAGATCCTTTCGTCGGCGGGGGTCGCCCATGTGGCGTGCGTCGCGACAGAATATGGGGAACAGGCCATGGCGCCGCACCCGCTCGCGAGGATCCGGCGCGGGCGGATGGGATATGGGGAAATCCTGAATTTCATCCGGGAAAACCGGTTTTTGGCCGTCGTGGACGCGACGCACCCGTACGCGAAGCAGGCGACGGAAAACATTCGCGCGGCGGCAAGGCAGGCGGGGCTTCCCTACGTCCGCCTAGAGCGCGACGCTTGCGCACGGGAGGAAAGCGCCAGCGCAAGAGAGGGAAACGCCTATACGCAGGAGGAGAACGCTTGCGCTCTGGAGGAAAACACTTGCGCTCTGGAGGAAAACGCCTATATGCGGGAGGAGAACGCCAGCGCGCGGGAGCGCCCTGTGCCTCTAATCCGCTATTTTACGGATATCCCGTCCTGCGCGAAGGCCTTAGGGCATGTGCGCGGGAACATCCTTTTGACGACGGGATGCAAAGGGCTCGCGGAATTTTGCGCGGCGGGGGATTTGGCGGACAGGCTGTACGTGCGGACATTGCCCAGCGTGGAGAGCCTCGCGGCTTGCGGGGAGCAGGGCATTTTCGGGAAGCGGGTCGTGGCGATGCAAGGGCCTTTCACCGTGGAAATGAACCTGGCGCTGATCCGGCAGTTCGGGATTTCCTGCCTCGTGACGAAAGAGAGCGGGAACGCCGGCGGGTATCCGGAAAAAATAGAGGCGGCAAGGCAAGCCGGCATCCCCGTGTTCGTGATCGGGCGAGGGCAAGCCGAGCCGGGATATTCCTTCCCGGATGCCTTAAGGAAGATCGAAGAGATTTGCGCCCTGCCGCCCGGCGCGCTTTCGGAGAGGAGCAACCTTGAGATTGCCCTAGTGGGTGCCGGGATGGGCGGGGAAGGGTGCCTTACGGGGGACGCCCTTAGGGAAATCGAGGGCGCGGACGCCCTTTTCGGGGCGGAACGCCTGATATCGCCCTGGGAGCCACGCCTCATGAAGAAGCCCTTCTACGAGGCACGGCGGATCCTGCCCTGCCTGCGGGAGCTGCAGTCGATGGGCGGGGGGCAAAAAATACGGGTCGCCGTGCTTTTTTCCGGCGACAGCGGGTTTTACAGCGGGTGCCGCGCCTTGTCCGACGCGCTGCGGGAGGAAATTGGCGCCGGGCGCCTGGAGGCGTCCGTGAAGATCCTGCCCGGGATCTCCTCCATTTCCTACCTTGCCTCCTGCGTCGGGGAAAGTTATGAGGACGCGGCCATTTGCAGCCTCCATGGGAAAGACGTCCCGGGGCTCGCGGGAACAATCCGCCAATCGGAAAAGACGTTCCTGCTGACAAGCGGGCCCGCCGACGTCGTGCGCCTAGGGGAGCTGCTCTTGCGGGAGGATTTGGCCTTCTGCGAGGTGACGGCGGGGTACCGGCTTTCTTACCCGAACCAGGAAATCCTGCGGCTCCGGCCGGAGGAATGTTGCCAAGTCAGGAAAAAAGGGCTGTATGCCTGCCTCGTGAAAAACCCGCGCGTTTCGCCGCCATCGCCAGCAGAGAAAGAGGCGTGGAGGGCGGCAGAGCCAATGCCAGGCGTAGGTATGCCCGAAGGGGCATTGCTTGGTGCCGAGGAGGCGTGGAAGGCGGCAGAGCCAATGTCAGGCGTAGGTTTGCTCGAAGGGCCATTCTCCGCCGCGAAGGAGGCGTGGAAGGCGGCAGAGCCAATGCCAGTCGCGGGCTTCCCCGAAGGACCATTTTCCGTCACGGAGGAGCCCGAAGGGCCATTCTCTGGCGCGGAGGAGGCGGGCGAGGCCAGCCCGCCCGCGCCTGGCGCGAAGCGGGAACTGCCCGCGCGAGGGCAACTGACGCATGGGAGGCCGGATCTGGATTTCCTGCGCGGCAAGGCGCCCATGACGAAGGAAGAGGTGCGGGAAGTTTGCGTGTGCAAGTTGCGATTGCACAAGGACGCGGTCGTTTACGACATCGGCAGCGGGACAGGGTCCGTCGCGGCAGAGATCGCGGGGGTCTCGGACAGCATCCGGGTCTACGCCATCGAGCGGCGGGAAGAGGCGGTTTCCTTGATTCTCAGGAACCGGGAAAAACTGGGGCTTCCCAACCTTTCCGTGGTCTTAGGGGAGGCGCCCGAGGCGCTCGCGGGCCTGCCCCGCCCCACCCACGCTTTCATCGGCGGGAGCGGCGGGAGGCTGCGGGAGATTTTATCGGCGCTTTACGGGAAAAACCCAGGCATGCGCGTCGTGATGACCGCGGTTAGCCTGGAGACAGTCGCGCAAATCCGGGAAATCCGGGAAGCTTACCCGGCCGCGCGGATCGAATTTCTGCAAATGCAGGTCAGTCGTGCGAAGGAAGCGGGGGAGCATCACTTGATGCTCGCGGAAAACCCAGTCTTCATTTGTGCGTTTGACTTCGGGGGAAGGAGGGAGGAAGATGCAAAGGATCATGGTAGCCGCCATCAAGAGCGGGAGCGGGAAGACGCTGGTCAGCTGCGCCCTGATGCGGGCCCTAAGGGAGAGCGGGCAGAGGGTGGCGCCCTATAAATGCGGGCCGGACTACATCGATCCCATGTTCCATGAGGAAGCGGCCGGCGTCCCGTCGAGGAATTTGGACACGTATTTTTCGGATGGGGAGACGGTAAGGGAGCTTTTCTTCCGGGGGAGGGACGGGGAGGAAATTGCCGTGATCGAGGGCGCCATGGGCCTGTTCGACGGGGTTGGCGGCGTCTTGCGGGAAGGATCCTCCTATCATCTGGCGGAAGTGACAAAGACCCCGATTTTGCTCGTCTTAGACGCGAAGGGAATGGGCCGTTCCATCCTGCCCGTGATTTCGGGAATCCTTTCCTATGACCGCTCGGACCTCATAAAGGGCGTCGTGCTAAACCGGGTTTCCGAGAGCTATTTTCAGGTATGCCGGGAACTGGCAAAGGATGAGGGCCTTCCCGTCCCGCTTCTTGGCTGCTTTCCGGAAAAAGAGGATTTCTCGATCCCTTCCAGGCACTTGGGGCTGCGGCTCCCGGGGGAGCTGGGCTACGCGCGGGACTGGGCGCGGGCCATCGGCAGGGAGTGCCTCTCTTGCCTCCCGCTTCCCCAAATCCTGCGGATCGCGGAGGGCGCGGCGGAGCCGGGCACCGGAGATCCCCATGCCCTCCCGCAACCCGCCACGCGGATTGCGGCGGAGCCGGGTGTCGGAGATCCCATCGTCTTCCCACAGCCCGCCTCGCGGAACGCGTCGGAACCGGGCACCGGAGATCCTCACGCCTTCCCGCAGCCCGCCACGCGGAACGCGTCGGAGCCGGGCGCCGGAGATCCCCGCGCCTTCCCGCAGCCCGCCTCGCGGAACGCGTCGGAACCGGGCACCGGAGATCCTCGTGCCCTCCCGCAGCCCGCCTCTCGGATCGCGTCGGATACGGGCACCGGAGATCCTCGTGCCCTCCCGCAGTCCGCCTCGCAAATCGCGTCGGAACCGGGTGCTGGAGATCCCCGCGCCTTCCCGCAGTCCGCCGCGCGGCGTACGGCGCGGATCGCCGTGGCGCGGGACGAGGCGTTTTGTTTTTATTATGAGGATAACCTTTGGCTGCTGCGGGAAATGGGCGCGGAGCTCGTCTTTTTCTCGCCGATCCAGGACGAGGCGCTGCCGGAAGGGTGCGGCGGGCTTTTGCTTGGCGGAGGGTATCCGGAGCTTTACGCGGAAAAGCTAAGCGGCAACGCGTCGATGCGCGCTTCAGTCAGAAAGGCGGTGGAAGGCGGATTGCCGACGGTGGCGGAATGCGGCGGGTTCTTGTACTTGCACCGTTCCCTTTCCTACGGGGGGCGGAGCTATCCCATGGCGGGCGCGCTTCGCGCGGATTGCTTTGACGCGGGGAAATCCGTGCGTTTCGGCTATGTCGAGCTAGAGGAGCGGATGCCGCGCTTCCTGCCCTCCGGGGGGAAAATCAAGGGACATGAGTTCCATCATTTTGAAAGCGGGGACAGCGGGGACGGCTGCCTCGCCACGAAGCCTTTTTCGGGAAAGCGGTATCCTTGCGTCGTGGCAAGGGAAGGCCAGTGGCTCGGCTTCCCCCATCTCTATTATCCGTCGAACCCTTCCTTCGCGGAGAATTTCGTGCGGATGTCAGCGCAAGCGGGCCGTGCCGGGCGGGCCGTGCCGGGGAAGGGCTCCAGCCGTTTTTTCGAGAACCGCGATTGCGAATACTACCCCTGCCATGAAGGCCTTGAGGAATTGAATTGCCTCTTTTGCTATTGCCCCCTGTACGCGCGGGAAAGCTGCCCCGGCAGCCCGTCCTATAAGGAGAGAGGGGGCGGGCGCGTCAAGGATTGCTCCGGGTGCGCGTTCCCACACAGCCCCGGGAATTATGAGGCCGTCTTAGAGCGGCTGCGGCAGGGGCGCCATTAAGGCAGGGCAGGCGAGGCCCGCGGCCACGGATCAAAAATTAGCGCTACACGTTTGAGAAAAATGTGTTATAATGGGAAAGCGATTAATCAAAGCAAACCCTCATGCCCCGCAAATCGGGGCACCGCCATGAATGAAAGCCCACGGATTGCTCCGCTGCCGCGCAGCTCCCGCAATCCTGCCCGTATTCGCAATCCGGGCTATCGCCCTTGTACGGGTTA
>CAZOLD010000112.1:4224-5313 GCA_964580595.1 uncultured Eubacterium sp. | reverse complement strand
TCGCCCTTGTACGGGGTAGCGTCGCTAATGTCCATGCGGATCGGACTGCAAGCAGTCCATCCCCATGCCCCACAATGCCGGGCACCACTATGAATGAAAGCCCTCGGATTGCTCCGCTGCGGGGCAGCTCCCGCAATCCTACCCGTATTCGCAATCCGAGCTGTCGCTCTACTTGCTCATACGGGTTAGCGTCGCTAATGTCCATGCGGATCGGACTGCAAGCAGTCCATCCCCATGGACATTGCGACTGGGCTTTCATAGTAAAAAACAACTCCGTCCTATTCCAAGACGGAGTATCGTTCCCGATAATTGACTTGCAGCGCGAACCGGAACCTGCGCACTCCTAATCCGTTTGCCGGCCGCCGGGGCGGCGAGCGTCCCGGCGACTGGGAATCGTAACTAGTTTATGCAGAAATCCGGAATTTGTCAATAGCCGCGGCAAAAAAACACATCCCCCGGGGCGCGTCTAGCTTTCCTCTTCCTCGTCCAGCTGCTCTTTTTTGCTCCTAATAAGGGAAATGCCCCAGGCAATGAGAAAAATCCCGATGGCGAGCTTCGGCACGCTCCCGATCACCAACCTGACGGCGTCGGCAACCCAGCTTCCCGAGATAAAATGCTCGATAAAACGGTAGAGGAAATCGCTAAAGAAGCTCCAAATCAGGCACACGCCAATCAAAGCCAGGGCGCCCGCGAAAAAGTTCCTCTGCTTCCTGCCCCAATCCTTTGTGGAGGACAATTTATCCAGGGCCCCGTCCAAATGGAAGAGGTAATCATCCTCCAGCAGGCAAAATTCCTCGTCGGGCAGGCTACGAAGGTTATGGACATGGAAAAAACTGTAAAACCACAGCACCGGCAGCAAGAGCAGCAACGGGGTGAAATTCAAAAAATTCAAAAACAACGACAGGGATAACAGAAGCCAGAACGCCACCATGATGCTGACTCCATGCTTCATGAATCCCATGTACATCTCCCCCGCGCCCGGCACAAGAGAGCATAAAAATGTCAAATACTTATTCTTTTTCCGTATCATCCTTACTTTTCCCATCCTGTTCCCTCCTCTTCCCTCATATTTCCTTCCGTCCTTTCCGT
>CAZOLD010000112.1:0-4124 GCA_964580595.1 uncultured Eubacterium sp. | reverse complement strand
TCAAAGCCGCGTCGCGCCGTAAGGCGTCGCGAATCTTTTCGCTCCCGCACTGCAGCATCCCGGCAAGCTCCTTCCCTTTCTCTAAGCCGGACGCCTCCCACGCCCCTGCCTGGTCTAGGATGCCCGCCTCAAACCCGGCCTCGCCCTGCTGCCGCATGGCTTCAAGCTGTCCTTTCCCCGAAAGCCCCGGCGTTAAGAAAAGCGCGAGGACGGCGGCGGCGACGGCGAGCCCGACCTCCACGCTGTACCAAAAGAGGCGCGAGCGCCTGGAACGTCCCTTGGGCTTGCCCGCCGCGGGAGCTTCCTCCCGCGCCGCCCTCTCTAGGATCTCATCCGCGAGGTACGGGGGCGGCTCGACTAAGAACGGCTGCATCCACTCGCCGAAACGCCCCGCGCAAAACGTGCAGCAGGAAACATGGGAAAGGAAATCCATTTCTTCCCGCTGTCCCATGACGCCCTCCCGCCACCTAGCGAACTGTTCCTCTGAAATATGCGGCCCGCCCGCGCTGCGCCCGTCCTGATCCGGCTCATTTCCTCTCATCCTGCCCGCCCCCTTTATTTCCCGATCCCTTTCCTTCCAGCAGCTTCTTTAGCATTTCCTTAGCCCTGTAAATCTGCGTCTGCACGGTCTTTAAGCCCTTCCCCGTCTCCTCCGCGATCTCCCGCGCCGTCTTCCCATGGCAGAAATGCGCGAGCGCGACCTCGCGGTAAGGGCTCCTCAATCCTAAGCAAAGCCCATATACGCCCTCTTCCTCCTCCCGCCGCAGGCATTGCTCTTCCGGGCTTGCCCTGCCGTCCTGCAGCCCCTCGAAGTAGGCATCGTCCGCCGGCTCGCTGCGCCTCCCCCGGCTCTTCAAGAAATCCAGGCACTTGTTCGTGGCAATCCTGCAGACCCAGGCCTTTTCGTGGCCTTCCCGGAAGCTGCCTAGGGCCTTGTATACAGCCAGGAACGTCTCCTGCGTCAAATCCTCGGCATCGAACCGGTTGCCCGTCATTTTATAGCAGATGGAATACGCCAGCTTCCCGTATGAGTCCAGCAGATGCCGGAAATATGCTTCCTGCTCGATGATACCAACTCCCTCCGCCGCAAGCCGCGCCCGATAAGAGGCGCCTAGCCTCCCTAATGTGCCAAAACGGGCGCGTCCCCCTTCATGCTCCACTCATCTACCAAAACGATCCGGGCTTCCAAAAGTCTTCATAAAGTTTATCTTTTTTTCATTTTACAAAAAAGGCAGCGTGTGTTAAATTGGGAACATCCAATCTGCCGTGGCAGACCTGCCATTTTGTTTTGAATTTTGGGGTTCTTAAAATTTGAAGATAAGAATGGAGGGATTCTATGCCACATAAGAAAAGGTTCTTAACCGCAGCATTGGCTGCGATCTGCATGATTTCCATGCTATTTGCCACGGATTCCGGAATGCTGCCCGCGCAGGCGTCGTCGGGATATGAGTTCGTGCTCCTTAACGCGACGTCTAAAACAATGCAGATAGGCGACGAGTTCTGCCTCATCGCGATTACGTCGAATGGGAAGAAGCCCAGCTTTTCTTCCAGCGCGTCCTCGGTAGCCTCTGTCAGCACATATGGGCGGATTACCGCGAAGAAAGCGGGAACCGCCACGATCACGGCAAAGATCCGAAACGGGGAGGCGCGATGCAAGGTCACGGTGAAGAAAACGGAAATCACCCTAAGCGCCAAAAGCATCTCCCTTGAGAACGGGGAAACCAGGCAGCTTACGGCGATAGTGTCAACCGGGCACGCGCCAACCTATAAGTCCAGCAAGTCAAGCGTCGCCTCGGTCAGCGAGAAGGGGCTAATCACGGCCAAGAAGCAAGGCAACACCACCGTCACCGTCAAGGCGGACAAGTCCACCGCCACTTGCAAGGTCACGGTGAGGAAGACGGCGATCACCCTAAGCGCCAAAAGCATCTCCCTTGAGAACGGGGAAACCAGGCAGCTTACGGCGAAAGTGTCAACCGGACACGCGCCAACCTATAAGTCCAGCAAGTCAAGCATTGCTTCCGTCAGCGAGAAAGGGTTAGTCACGGCCAAGAAGCCGGGCAGCGCCACCATCACCGTCAAGGCGGATCAGTCCTCCGCCACCTGCAAGGTCACGGTAAGGCAGCCGAAAGTCACCCTGCAGAAACGCTCACTGACGCTCTATCGCACGGAAAAGGCGAAGCTTTCCGTGACGTCCACGTCCAAGACCAAGCCAAAATGGAAAAGCAATAAAAAAAGCGTCGCTACCGTAGACGAGAACGGGACCGTGACTGCCGTCAAGCATGGCACGGCCACGATAACCGTCACCATAGATGGCGTGAGCAAGGCCTGCGAGGTCACGGTGAGGCAGCCCAGGATCACCTTTGAGCGGGATAGCGTCACGCTGGCCGTGGGGCAGAGGTTCAAGGTGACCGCCAGCGTGTCCTCAAAGAACAAGCCGGCTTATTCCGTCTCGAACGAGCGGGTCGCTTCCATAGACCAGGACGGCAACATCACCGCCCTCGCCAAGGGAAAAGCCTACGTTTACGCGAAGGAAGACGGCGTGAAGGAAAAGATGGCCCTTACCGTAGTCGAGCCGGATTGATTGGCGGCGCGCCACCATAACGCGAAATAAAATGAGGGCGGCGCCATGAAAACGACGCCATGGCCCGTCACGCCTGGCCGCGGCGCCAGACGCTATCACGGCAAGGCGCTGCCGCGGCAGATTGGGAAACACGGCGAGGCCGCGCGGCACGAAGAAGATTCAAAGGGAAGGTCGAATGAATGGGGATTCCTCAATTCCGCCCAAACTCGGAGAGGACCAGCCCCTCGTTGCGCTCTAGCGTCATCCCGATGCTCCAGCTGTTGATGAAGAGCAGCAGCGGCCTGCCCTTCAAATCCTTGATTTTCTTCATGTCCGAGGTCCCTTTTAAGGCGTCCATGTCAATCCCCTGGTTCTCAATCCAGCGAATGTGCCCATACGGGAGCTTCTCCATCCTGATGCCCACGTTGTATTCTTTTTCCAGGCGGTATTTCAGCACGTCGAACTGCAGCTCCCCCACGACGCCGACAATGATTTCCTCCATGCCCCCGTGATATTCCTGGAAAATCTGGATCGCGCCCTCCTGCGCGATCTGCGTGACCCCCTTCACGAATTGCTTACGCTTCATCGTGTCCACCTGGCTCACCCTCGCGAAATGCTCCGGCGCGAAAGTCGGGATCCCCTCGAACGCGAAGGAATCCGGCGAGTCCGTGATCGTGTCCCCGATGGAAAAAATCCCAGGGTCAAATACCCCGATGATGTCGCCCGCGTAGGCCTCCCCTATGATTTTCCGCTCCTGCGCCATGATTTGCTGCGGCTGGGAAAGGCGCATCTTGCGGTTCCCCTGGACATGGGTCACCTCCATGTTGGCCTCAAATTTCCCGGAGCAGATCCGAAGGAACGCCACCCGGTCCCGGTGAGCCTTGTTCATGTTCGCCTGAATCTTGAACACGAACGCGGAAAACATGCCGGAAAGCGGGTCAATTTCCCCGATGTCAGCCGTCCTAGGCAAGGGGGGAGGCGCCATCTGCAAAAAATGGCGCAGGAACGTCTCCACGCCAAAATTCGTCAACGCCGACCCGAAAAATACCGGGGAAAGCTCTCCCTTCGACACCAAATCCATATCAAATTCCGCGCTCGCGCCGTCTAAAAGCTCAATTTCCTCTATGAGTCTCTCCTTAAAATCCTCCCCGATCTCGTCCGCTAAGGCCTCGTCGCCAATCGCGACGTCACGCTCGACGCCTTCCCTGGTCCCCTTCCCCGTATCGGAAAACAGCATGACTTTTTTCTCGTTCCTGTCATATACGCCCTTGAAATCCTTCCCCGACCCGATGGGCCAGTTGATGGGGCAGGTCGCGATGCCAAGCTCCTTCTCAATCTCGTCTAAAAGCTCGAAGGAGTCGTTGGCGTCCCTGTCCATCTTGTTAATGAACGTGAAAATCGGGATATGCCGCATGACGCAGACCTTGAACAGCTTGCGTGTCTGGGCCTCCACGCCTTTCGCGCCATCGATCACCATGACCGCGGAATCCGCCGCCATCAGCGTCCGGTAGGTATCCTCGGAGAAATCCTGATGCCCGGGCGTGTCCAGGATATTGACGCAATA
>CAZOLD010000111.1:3060-5349 GCA_964580595.1 uncultured Eubacterium sp. | reverse complement strand
TTGCTGGCGTCGCAGGAGGCTCCGGTAGCGGATCCGGTAGAAGAAGCTCCGGTTGTGGAAGCTCAGGCTGAGTCGATTCCGGTTGCAGGACCCGCGGCGGAAAACGCGAAGGTTCCCGAAGCATTTGACCCAAGCAAGATGATGAGCCCGGAGGACATCGCGGCTTTGATATCGAACGTGATGGCTGAGGATTTGCCGGAAAAGGCAGAGCCGATTGTCGAGGAAGAGAAGCCGCCAATGCCGGATTTGTCCGACCCGAACAAGGTAATGAGCCCGGAGGACATCGCGGCCCTGATAGCGAATATGTAGGGACCGCGCCCTCAGCCCGATGCCGTGCCGCGTATCCGGCGCGGCATTTCGGCGGAAAAGAGGATGAGGCGGCGAAAAAGCACAAAAAAAACACCGCCCCCGATGCTCAAAGTCATCAAAAACAGTGCTTTCATGCGCCTCCAGGGGTTCGAACCCTGGACACCCTGATTAAGAGTCAGGTGCTCTTCCAGCTGAGCTAGAGGCGCAAACCTTATGATTTTCCGTCCCCTTAAGGACAAAGCGTATTATATAATAAAAAATTTAGAAATGCAAGAACTTTTTTTAAATTATTTAAAGATATTTTAATAGTATTGATTGCAGTCACTATGAGAGAGCAAAGGAGAGCAACATGAAAAAACTGAGAACGAGCATCATTGTCATACTGCTGGCGGCTGTCGCTGCCTTTTTGTACTATTATGTCACGATCCCCGCGTTCAACATCCATTCCATGGGAACGTGGTGGTTCCTGATTGGGGCGGTCGTATTCATCACGATTGCCGTTGGCCTGCGCCTTTATTTGAAAGAAAGGAAAGAAGGCACCGGCGGAAGCAGTTTTGCGAGCGTCGTCAAGTCGAGCATGGTCGCGAAGGTAGGCGTGTTTATCACGATCG
Organism: uncultured Eubacterium sp.; assembly: GCA_964580595.1. Classification (GTDB taxonomy): domain Bacteria; phylum Bacillota; class Clostridia; order Lachnospirales; family Lachnospiraceae; genus Petralouisia. The sequence goes on along the minus strand of CAZOLD010000111.1, from coordinate 4,429 downwards.
CCCTCTTCGTGATTTTATTCGCCGGGATGATTTTGTCGTCCCCCATCATTAACGCGAAAAAGTACCAGCAGCTCATGGCGGTGGAGGAGCGTGATTTTTCCAAGGACATTTCCCAGGTTGACTATAACACGATCCCGATTCTGGACAAGGATTCCGCGACGCTCCTAGGCGACCGCAAGATGGGCAGCATGGTGGATATGGTTTCCCAGTTCGAGGTTTCCAATAATTACACGCAAATCAATGTCAACAACCGCCCAGTTCAGGTTTCGCCGCTGACATACGCGAGCCCGATTAAGTGGCTGACGAACCAAAGGGAGGGGATTCCCGCCTACATCAAGATTGACATGGCGACGCAGGATACCGAATGCGTGAAACTGAAGGAGGGTATCAAGTACTCCCCCATGGAATACCTCAACCGCAATATCTACCGGCATTTGAGGTTCCATTACCCCACATATATTTTCGCGGATCAGATTTTCTTTGAGATAGACGACGACGGCACGCCGTTTTGGATCTGCCCGGTGAAGAAATTCAACATCGGCCTGTTTGGAGGGGAAACCGTGGGGCACGTAATCATTTGCAACGCCGTGACGGGAGAATGCACAGATTATGACGTGGAGGACGTCCCGCAGTGGGTAGACAAAGTCTACCAGGCGGAGCTTTTGATGCAGCTGTATAATTATAACGGCACTTTGAAGCACGGGTTTTTGAACAGTGTCCTGGGCCAGAAGGATTGCCTGCAGACGACGACGGGATATAATTATATTGCGCTGAACGACGATATTTGGGTATATTCCGGGGTGACCAGCGTGAGCGGCGACCAGTCCAATGTGGGATTTGTCCTGATGAACCAGCGAACGATGGATACCCGCTTTTACAAGATCGAGGGGGCGACGGAGACATCCGCCATGTCCTCCGCCGAGGGGCAGGTGCAGAATTTAGGTTATTTGGCCACGTTCCCGTTGCTGCTGAATATCTCGAATGAGCCGACATATTTCATGGCACTGAAGGATGGGGCCGGCTTGGTGAAAATGTACGCCATGGTAAATATCCAGAAATACCAATGGGTTGCGACAGGGGATACGATCCGCGATTGCGAGAAGGAGTACCGCCGGCTGCTGAAGACGAATGGAATCAACGGGACTGCTGAGGAAGAGGAGAAAAACGCCGCCGGCCAGATTAAGAACATGATGTCAGTCAGCATAGAAGGGACGTCGCATATATATTTCTCCCTGGAAGGGAAAGAAGAGATCTTCGACGTGGATATGTCCAACACGGATCTGCTGGATATCATCAAATACAGCGAGGGCGACACGATCCAGGTTTCTTATGAGGATGGGGAGGATCCCGTCCGGGTAACGGAAATAAA
>CAZOLD010000111.1:0-2960 GCA_964580595.1 uncultured Eubacterium sp. | reverse complement strand
CGATCCAGGTTTCTTATGAGGATGGGGAGGATCCCGTCCGGGTAACGGAAATAAAATAAAACCCCATGCCCCGCAAGCGGGGCACCTCTATGGATGAAAGCCTACGGATTGCTCCGTTGCGACGCAGCTTTCGCAATCCGGGCTATCGTCCATATACGGGTTAGCGCCGCTAATGCCCATGCGAACCTACCTACAGGCATTCCATCCATATGCCCATTGCGACTGGGCTTTCAGAGTATATAAGATAAGATAGAAAAGGAAGAGGCTTTCTGGCAACCCTTCGTCCGGGCGGCTTTGCCCGGCACGTGGGATTTTAGGTCAAGGCCGCGACGCGACCATTTTGCAGATGGGCTTCCCCATGGCGGAGAAACGTTCCTCATACTCCGTCATGACATTCCCGTCCATCATGGCGGCGTCGCGGTGCAAATCCCAGGTATGCCGAACGACGCGCCAGCCCGCGCTTTCCGCCCCATCAAGGGAAAATGTGAATAAATCGGCATTATCGGTTTTGAATTCGACCGTGCCGTCCGGCGAAAGGATGGAATCGTAGCGCGAAAAATATTGCCTCGAGGTCAGCCTCCTCTTCGCGTGGCGTTCCTTTGGCCAGGGGTCGGAAAAATTTAGGTAAATCTTAGAGACTTCCCCCTTATCAAAGATGCCGCAAATGGATTCGGCATCCATTCGGATGAAGCGGGCGTTCGGCAGCGGGTTCTCCTCCATTTTCTGGAGGGCGCGGAGGAGCACGCTGGAATATTTCTCAATCCCGACATAGTTGATGCCGGGATTTTTTTCTGCCATTTCCATGAGAAACCGCCCTTTTCCCATGCCAATCTCGATGTGGATAGGATTATTGTTCATGAAAACGCCGCGCCATTCCCCACGGCACAGCTCCGGATCTTTTATGCACCATTGACTCTCCGCGATTGCTTCCCGCGAGCCAGGAATATTTCTAAGTCTCATTGCCGATTTCCTCCAAGATGCGGATCCCGCTTGGGGTGACCCGCCCCTGTAATTTTTTTAAAGCCCAGTCGTCCCAATCATTATACTACGGAAAAAAGCGAATGCCAACAGGTAAGGTTAGCGCAAAATAATCTTTCGTCTACCGGTGTAAATGAATGACAAACGCCTCTTCATTTGATATAATAAAACGGTATTGTAGAGTCTGGATTGGCAAAGGCGGATCCGCGCGTCTTAGGCGGGTTCCGGCGCCATTAATCTATTGATATCGGGAGCAGGAGTTGAAGAGGGGCAATGGGCAAGAGGAAAAGGTGGGTTTGTTTCTTAATCAGCGTAATGTGCCTCCTGCAGGGGACGTCCCTGCGGGCGAGGGCTGAGGAATATTGGCCGGAGGGGCCGGAGATCTCTGGGGAGTCCGCGATCGTGATGGAAGCGTCCACGGGCACGGTCCTATATGAGAAGAATTCCCATGAACGGGCGTATCCCGCCAGCATCACGAAGATCATGACCGCGCTCCTGGCTCTGGAGAACAGCAGACTGGACGAGAACGTGACTTTTTCCCATGACGCCGTTTATAAGACGGAAGGGTCGGGAATCTCCAGGGACGTGGACGAGGTCATGACGATGGAGCAATGCCTCTATGGCTTGATGCTGGAATCCTCGAATGAATGCGCCTACGCGATTGCCGAGCACGCGGGCAAGACCTATGATAATTTCATCCAGATGATGAACAGCAGGGCAAAAAAGCTGGGCTGCAAGGACACGCATTTCAGCAACCCGCACGGCCTGCCGGACGAGAATCATTGGACCAGCGTTTACGACATGGCCTTGATTTCCCAGGAAGCCTTGAAAAATGACGTGTTCCGGATGATTGTCAACACGAAGCGGTATACGATCCCGCCCACCAACAAACATTCGGAAGAGACTTACCTGGTCAACCACCACAAGATGCTGAATAATTACCAGGACGATTCCACGTATTTGTATGATTATTGCATCGGCGGGAAGACAGGATACACGAACGACGCGAGAAGCACGCTGGTCACATTCGCGGAAAAGGACGGGATGACGCTGATTTGCGTCGTGGTGAAGGAGGAGTCCCCGAACCACTACCTGGATACCCGCGCGTTGTTTGATTATTTTTTCGAGAATTTCCAGCTCTGGAATATCAGCGAGAATGAGAAAGGTTACGAGCAGCAGGCGGAGGACACCGAGATTTTTGAAAGCGAGGGGGCTTTCGCGGAGCTGAATAAGGAAAGCTGCATCGTGCTGCCGAAGGCGGCGTCCTTTACGGACGCGAAGTCAAAGGTCATAGAGAAAACGAAGTCAAAGGACAAAATCGGCATAATCCAATACAAATACGCGGGGCGCGTCGTCGGCTCGGCGGACATAGAGGTCACGGGGCAGAAAGCGCCGGAATTCCAATTCCATAAAATCAGCAAGCAGGACGAGGACAAAACCGGCGGTGAGGGAAACGGCGGCACGGGGAACGGCGATACGGGAAACGGCGATACGGGAAATGGCGATTCGGGTAACGGCGTGATAGATAACGGCGGAGAGGGAAACGACGGATCCGGGAATGCAGGCGCGGCGGACGGAAACACGGGGAACGGAAACGCGGCGGACGGAAACGAGCAGAGCGGCTCCGGAAAGGGCAGTGACTCCGCGAGCGGCGGCAAAGTGCTCGAGATTAACCTGAAGTATGTGAGAATCGGGATTGTCGCCATAGCGGTCTTGGTTCTATTAGGCTTCGGGCTCTATTGGCTCAAGGATAATTTCTACTTGCTCAGATACGAGCGGGAACGCCGGAAGATGGAAAAAATGAGTTACAAGGAAATCAAGGTGAAGAAAAAGCGTCGCAGGAGATTTTAAGGGCAGAACGGAAAAGCGGGATTTGAATGGAAGATCTGATAGAGAAAATCCGGGAAGAGATGGAACGCCATGGAGGAATGATGCGCACGTCGGAACTCTACGCGATACCAATCAGCTACCGGCGGATACAG
>CAZOLD010000110.1:0-5350 GCA_964580595.1 uncultured Eubacterium sp. | reverse complement strand
CTGCCCGTATTCGCAATCCGGGCTATCGCCCTTGTACGGGTTAGCGTCGCTAGTGCCCATGTGGATGGACTGCAAGCAGTCCATCCACATGGGCACTGCGACTGGGCTTTCAGAGTAAATGCCGTATGTGATTCACGCTTCCCCCGCGCGCGAAAGCCTGAGGCCGCGCGGGGAAGGCAAGGGGCCGCGGCCCCCTCCTCCCGCAAGAGGATTACTTTACTACCTGCAGCGACTTCCTGTCCGCAAACACGGCCACGAACACCAGGAAGACCACGCCCTCGATGAGCTGCATCATCTGCGTCGATATGCCCATCATCGTGAGGCCGCTCTCCAAGATGGTATAGAGCAGGGCGCCCACTACGATGTTGCTGAAGCGCACGTTCGCGCCGCCCGAGATGGGCATGCCGCCCAGAACCAGCGCGATGAGGATCTGCGTCTCCAGCTGGTTGCCGCTAGAGGACGTCACGGACCCGACCTTGATGACGTTGATGAACGCCGCGAACCCCGTGATGGCGCCTGCCAGCACATACATGGCGAACTTCATCCTATCCGTGCGGATGCCCGCGAACATCGCCGCCTTCTCCCCGGCGCCGATGGCCTTGAGGTACGTCCCGAACTTCGTGAACCGGAAGGCGAAGAAGCCCACGAGCAATATGACGATCACGCAGGTCAGCTTCAGGGCCATCGTGTCATACTCCACCAAGGAGGCATTGCCGGCCACGGGCGCCTCCGACGTGAGGTACTTGATGATGCCCCTGAAAAGGAACATCGTGCAGATCGTGACGATGAAGGACTTCATCTTGCGGTTGACGTAGAAGAAGCCGTTGATAGCGCCGATGGCCGCCCCCGTGAGTATGCCGCCCAGGATCGCGATGACGATGTTCGTCTTCGTGGAAAGCATGCAGACCACGATTGACGCCATGCCCAGGATGGAGCCCTGCGAAAAATCCAGCCCGCCCATCGCCATGATGAAGAACACGCCCATGGACGCGATCACCGTGACATAAAACTGGGAAAGGACCAGGTTCATGCTCGAGATCATCCTCCCGCCGGTCAATACGTTGAAGAGGATGAAGACGGCCACCAACCCGACAATCGGGAGAATGCTGCGGAGCATGGCCATCTTGGAGAATTTCTCCAGCTCCTCTCCCTTGCTTACTGTTTTTGCATTTGACTTAGCCATAATCTCTCTCCTTATACCATTTTCGCGATCAGCCGGCCCTCGTCCATGCTCACGTCGCGCGTAAGCTCCCCGTTGATCTTCCCGTCCTTCATGATGATGATCCTGTCACACATCCCGATGAGCTCCATCAGCTCCTCCGAGATCATGATGATGGACTTCCCGGACTTGCGCATGCGATCCATCAGCTGGTAGATGTCCTGCTTCACCTTCACGTCAATTCCCCTGGTCGGCGAATCCAGGACGACGATGTCCGAATCCTTCCCGATCCAGCGCGCAAGCACCACTTTCTGCTTGTTGCCGCCGGAGAGCTCGGACACGAACTGATCCGTATTTACCATCTTGACGGAGATGGCCTCTGCGTACTTGTTCGCAAATTCCTTCAGCGTCTTGTCCTTCAGGTAGCGAAAAGGCCCGCTGGACAAATCATCCAGCGACGGGAGGCAGATGTTGTCCCCGATGCTTTGGTTTAGGACCACCGACTCGTTGTCGCGGTCCTTTGACGTATAGGCCAAGCTGTGGTGGATGGCGGTGGGGATGTCGTTGATATTCGTGCCGTCGGCCAGGGAGACCGAGCCTTCCCTGTCGTAAGACGCCCCGAACACGGCCTTGCCGATCTCGTGCATCCCCGACTCCGACAGACCGCCGAACCCAAGGATCTCGCCCTTGTGAAGGTCGAAGGTCACGTCCTCTATGAGGCCCGGAACGGTCACGCCCTTGACGGAGAGGACGACCTCGTCCGAGACTTTCTCGCCATAATCGGAACGGTAGTAATTCCCCGTCACCTCGCGGCCCACCATCAGCTCCTTCAGCTTGTTCTCGTCCACGTCCGAGCTCTTGACCGTCGTGATGTACACGCCGTCGCGCAATATCGTGATCGTGTCCGACTTGTCCAGGATCTCGGAAAGGTCATGGGAGATGAAGATCACCGTGTTGCCTTCCTGGCGGATGCGGTTCATGTGCTTGTACAGCTCCTCACGCCCCTCCTGGGAAAGCGCCGTGGTCGTCTCGTCGATGACGACGATCTTCGGATGGAAATACGTCGCCTTCACGATCTCGATCAGCTTCCTGTCCTCGAAATTGTACTCGTCTATCATGTCGGACGCCTTGATGCGGTCAAACCCGTATTCCTCCAGCAGGCGGTCCGCCTCCCTGTTCATGGCCTTGGTATTCTTGATGCCGTACTTGACGAACCTGGCCTCGTGCCCAAGGAAGATATTCTCGGCCACGGTCAGCCCGGAAAGGGTGCCAAGCTCCTGCACGATGATGGACACGCCCTCGTCGTTGGCCTGAACCTGGTTCTTCGGGCGGATCTCCTTCCCGTCCAGGATGAACTTGCCGCTGTCAATCGTGTAAATGCCCGTCAGCATGTTCGTCAGAGTGGATTTCCCGGAGCCGTTCTCCCCGATCAGCGCGTGGACCTCGCCCTTGTTGATCTCGAACGACACGTTCTGCACTGCCTTAGTGATGCCAAAGGACTTACATAAATTCTGCACCTGCAGCCTTACTTCATTACTCATGATACGCTCCTCCTCCGACTATTTGACTATCTCGCCCTTGGTCACCTTGGTGGTCAGCGTGATGACGATCAGCAACGCAAGACCCGTGATGACGTCCTGTATCGCGGTCGGCGCGCCCAGCGCGATGAATCCGTAGAAAATGATGTTGATGGCAAACTCCCCAAGGACGATCGCCTGGAGCGGGATGCCATATTTGCGGAACGCCAGGCCGAAGAAGCAGCCCATCGTCGGCGTGAAGTTGCGGCTCATGGAGGCCATGCCCGTCACGGCCACCATGGAGGAGCCGTAGCTGATGGAGAGCAGCGCCTCCGCGCCGAAAAACGCGCCGCTCAGCATGAAGGCCAGCACCTTATATTTGTTGACGTTGATGCCCATGTTCTTCGCCACGAACTCGTTCGACCCGATCGCGTAAGTGTACGTCCCGATTTTCGTGTAATTCAGGAACACATAGGCCACGATGAAGGCGACGGCGGCCAACGCGATGCTGCCGCCGATGCTCCCGAAGGCGCGCATCTCGGAGGGCAGCGTCTGCACCACTCCCCCGGCGATGTAGTTCGCCAGCGCCTCATAGATGAGGGCAAGCCCCGTCGTCACGATCATGGACGGGATCCTCAGCTTGACATAGAAGCAGCCGTTCAGCGTCCCGACAAGCAAGCCGCAGAGGATGCTGCCAAGGATGAACCCGACATAGCCCAGCCCGTGGTTGGCCAGGACGCACCCGACGATCGAGGAAAGGACGATGTTGGCGCCGATGGAAAAGTCGAACATCCCCATGACCATGACAAAGTAAAACCCTATCGCGCCCGTAGTCGCCATAAGGCTGGCCTGGAAGTACTGAAGCACCTGTGCCGGGGAACCGAAATTCCCGGGCGTAATAATCTTGAACACTGCCCAGGAAGCAAGGACGATAAGAATCAGGATCAGATAGCCCTTCGCCTTGCCCGACAGCCTCTTCTCTGTGGATGTTTTTGCAGATGAACTCATATTTCATACTCCATTCTCATATTCAGGCTCTGTTTCCCGCGAAAGATGGAGCCGGCCCTCCCCCTTGACAAAAAGGAAAAGCCGGTATCGCCGCGCAATACCGGCCTTCCGGAGGGCGCCTTTAGGCTCTTTCCCATCCTTCCTTGCATTCAGTTAATTGCCCGCCCTGGAAGCCGCGTCCTCGATGGACAGCTTCTGCGCGGTCGCAGTCAGCTCCTCGATGCTCTGGTTGGAAATCTCGACGATCTCCTCATCGGTATACGGAAGCTGATCCACGAAATACTTCTCATAGTCACCATAGTCCTCCGGAGAAGACACATACAGGTAGGGGAACTCGATGTTCACGAAGTTGCCCTGGATGTCGGTGTAGTTGCCCTTGATGGCATTGTATACCAGCATGAACGCGAACAGCGGGTCGCAATAATGCCCGCCGGACTCGCCGGCCATGGAGCCGTTCTCGAGGCGCTCGCCAAGGTCCGGCAGGAAGTCCGTGGAAACCACGTCGATGCTGTCGGTCTTCTGCGCACGCTCAACTGCCGCAATCGCGCCCTGCAGGGGGTCACCGCCGCCGCCGGCAGGAATCAGCGCGTCAAGATCCGCATCCGCGGACATCAGCGCGTCCGCCGCCTTCGCGCCGCCGTCAGAAGACGTGCCGGCATACTGCGGCTCAGACAGCTTCGCCTGGTCATCCGGATGCTCCTTGTTCCAAGCCTCTACGCCTTCCTGATATCCCTGCCACCTGCCAAGCCACGTCGCGTCGCCCTGCTCCCAGCCGATCAGGCCGATGTCCCGGTCGCCCTTGTCCAGCAGGATCTGCACGAGCTTCTTGCCGTTCTCGACCTCGTTCTCATGAACCGCTCCGATGTAGTAAGCCGAGTCCTGGGCAGCCTTGTAAATGTCCGCGCTGTTCTCCTCACTGATGATCCGGAAGAACTGCGCCAGGTAGACCCCCGCGTCGTCGCAGGACTTGATGGCGGAAGTCATCTCCGTGTCAGCCGCGTTGCAGATGATGATCCCCTGGCAGCCTGCCGCGATAAGCTGGTCGACGGAAGCCGTCACCTGCTCGGACACGTGCGCCTGGTCAACGTACTGAACCTGAACGCCAAGAGCCTTGGCCACCTCGTCCAGGATCCGCTTGCACTGCGATCCCAAGACGTCCGTGGAGCTCCAGATGGAGACGCCGATCTTGATGTCGCTGTTGTCCGGCGCCGCCGCCGTGGATCCGCCCTCGTCGCCGCCGGATGAGCTCTCGTCACCGCCGGACGCGCTCTCATCGCCGCCGGACGCGCTCTCGTCGCCGCTGCCCTGATCCGCCGATCCGCCATTCCCGCCGCATCCCGTCAAGAGGGACGCCGCCATGGCAACCGCAAGGATGCCGCTTAAGATTTTTTTCTTCATGTGCTTCTCCTCCCACATATGAAAATTAGGTTAAAAACGTCAAGAAAAAGTATACACCCCCCCCTTTGAAAAAGTCAAGAGGAAAGGACGTTTTTCAAAGCCGTTATTCTCCGGCCATATGCGGGATATTTGTAGGCATTTATTCACGGTTCGGGCCTTACCGAGATCACGCGCGTCGGCTTCAAGCGCTATTACAGAAGGGAAGTCGTCAAAAATGCCCTTTCGGTTTTCGCTTACGCCGTGCTGGTATTGATGATTTTCCTAAGCA
>CAZOLD010000109.1:0-5363 GCA_964580595.1 uncultured Eubacterium sp. | reverse complement strand
CGGGATGCACAGCACGGCGCCCGCCGCGTCCTGCCTCACGAACGCGGGGGACGTGCAATCCCACGCGGTATACCCCCTCGCCTCGAACGTCGCGCGGAGGCCGCCCGACGGGAAGGAAGACGCGTCCGGCTCCCCCTTTATCAGCTCCTTCCCGGAAAAGCTCATCAGGACCTTCCCGTTCGGCATCGGGGCCGTGATGAAGGAGTCGTGCTTCTCCGCCGTGACGCCGGTCAGCGGCTGGAACCAGTGGGTGTAATGCGTCGCACCCTTCTCGATTGCCCATTCCTTCATCTCATGCGCAACCACGTCAGCCGTCTCCTGATCCAGCTCCTTCTCTTCCTCGATGACTTCCCGCAGCTTTTTGTACACTTTCTTGGGAAGGCGTTCCTGCATGACGGCATCGTTGAACACGTTCTCCCCGAATATGTCCGCCACATTGAAATAATCGTAATCGCTCATTTCTCCCATCCTCTCTCATGATTTCCATGCGTCCCAAACGCCGCCCTGCCCCGGCAGGCGCGCCCCGCTCTCCCATTCTTGCCTCCCATGTCCGGTCCCGTTCCGGATCCGCGTCCCAGGCGCGAAGGGCGGACGGCATAGCCCATAAACGACAACAAGGGCATCCCGCCGACGGAACACCCTTGTTCTTCTCTGTAGCCTGTAATTAAGATAACCCAATCCCGGGAAAAATGCAATACATATTTTCGTGAAAATTTGCGGGCTTTTCCCCGCTATTTTCGTCAAAATTCACAGTGCGGGCGTCGCCGGCGCGGGCGTCCCCGCCCGCAAGGCCGCTCCCGCGCATGGAGCGTCCCCCGCGTCCGCCGTCCCGCTCACCCTGCCATCATCCGGGCCGCGCGGCGCCCGTCTTGGATTTCCACTTCCTCGCGGCTTCCCCGTATTCGCCGCCCGGTCTCCCGTCCGCGCCTACCCGACCATCATCCGGATCGCGCGGCGCCCGTCCTAGATTCCCGCTTCCTCGCGGCTCTCCCGCATTCACCGTCCGCGCCTAACCGACCACCATCCGGGCCGCGCGGCGCCCGTCCTGGATTCCCGCTTCCCCGCGGCTCCTCCTATTCGCCGTCCGCGCTTATCCGACCATCATCTGGATCGCGCGGCGCTCGTTTTGGATTTCCACTTCCTCGTAACTCCCGCCATACTCGCCGTCTAACGTCCAGCGGATCTCCCGGTCGGCTTTCAGCCGCAGGGAATCGGTCTTGAACATCTCCACCAGCTCCGAGTCGTCGATGCGGTTGGCAAGGCACGCGATGATCTCGTTCAGCTCGTTGGGGTTCTTTGGCATGCGCACCAGCATCACCTCGAACAGACCGTCGTCCAGCTTCACGTGCTTTCCCGTGATATGCTTGAACCCTCCCGCCGAGATGGAATTCGTGATCATCCCGTAAATGAAGTCCCCTTCCACGGACTCCCCCTCGCCGTATTCCAGGCGGATGCGGCAGGGCTGCACGCCCTGCAGCCGCTTGATGCCCTCGAGAAGGTAGGCCATGTGGCCGATGCGGTTCTTCAATTCCTGGCTGGTCTCGTAAGAGACGTCGGTGAACAGGCCGAAGGCCGCAATATAGACAAAGCACCGGCCGTTGAACATCCCGACGTCGCACCGCGCCTTCCTCCCGCAGACAGCCGTCCGGGCCGCAAGGGCCACCTGGTCGGGGATTTGCAGGGATATGGCGAAATCATTCGTGCTTCCCGACGGGATATAGCCAACGGGGACTTTCTTCTTGCGCTCCATCATCCCGCTGACCGTCTCGTTTAAGGTGCCGTCCCCTCCGCAGCAGACGACCAGCTGGTACTGGCCCGACATGCCGCTCACGACTTCCTTGGCATCCTGCGGCCCCTGGGTCGGGTGCACCGTGACCTCGTACCCGTTCTTCACGAAACAGTCTATGATTTCTAGCAGATTATTCCCGACCTGCCCCTTCCCGGACACCGGGTTGAACACGAACAGCAGCTTCTTCTTTTTCATGAGAAACGCCCCCTCCTGCCGCAGCCGCGCCTTGCTCGCGCAGCTCCCTCGCAATTTCCGACAGCTTGCGCAGCCTGTGGTTGACGCCCGACTTGCCAATCGGCGGATCCATCAGCTCCCCCAGCTCCTTTAAGGGTGCCTGCGGGTAGGCCAGCCGGATCTCCGCCATCTCCCGCAGGTTGTCGGGCAGGCTTCCCAGCCCCTTCACGCTCCGGATGAAGCGGATATCCTCCACCTGCCTAACCGCCGCGCTCACCGTCTTGTTGATGTTCGCCGTCTCGCAGTTGACCTGGCGGTTGACCGAATTGCGCATTTCCTTTATGATGCGGACATTCTCCAGATCCATCAGCGCGACGTGCGCCTTCATGATATTTAGCATGTCCACGATCTGCGAGCCTTCCTTCAGGTAAACCACGTAGCTCTTCTTTCGCGCCACGATTTTGGAATCCATCCCGAAACTGTTGATGATCCCCATCAGCTGCCGCGCCTTTTCCATGCTGTCGCAGACAATCTCGAAATGGTAGGATTTCTCCGGATCGCTCATGGAGCCCGCGCTCAGAAAGGCCCCCCGGAGGAACGCGCGGCGGCAGCAGGCGTTCTGCACGAGGACCTCGTCCGCGATGAGCGGCGACCGGATGTCCTCGTTTTTCTCGTTCCGCCACTTGACGGCCCGCAGCGCCTTCCCGGTTATCTCCGGGTCGGAAAGCGTCAACACGAAAATCCTGCCTTTCTTCAGATAGGAGCTTTGCCGCGCAGCGACCGTGCATGACGCGGAGAACGCGCTTTTCATCAAGGTGAAATATTTCCGCGCGAGCGGGAGGCTCTCCGTGTAGACGCGAAGGACGTTCCCGCCCCCGCACGCCTCCAATTTGCCGGTAAACCCCAGGATTGCCGCGATCTCCGCGATCTGGCAATGGCGGCTCTTGGGGACCTGCCGCGATAATTCTTCCTTGACCCGGCTTGAAAATGACATCCTACCATCTCCCATGCGGCCCCGCGCCAGGAGCCCGGAGGGCTCCTGAAGACAGGCGGCCCGCCGTTCATCCGCGCCGCGCCCGCGACCGCGCCCCCGGAAGGCTCCTTTTGGCATTTGCGGCCCGCGCCCGGAGGGCTCCTTTTGGCGTGCGGCTCCACACCGCTCACATGCGCAAGGCGTCCTTCCCGATGTCCCGGTGCTCGATCTTGATCCCGAAGGATTGCTCGTGGCGGAGGCGCTCGAAAAGCGCGTTCGCCAAAGTGACGGAACGGTGCTTCCCTCCCGTGCACCCCACGCTGATGACAAGCTGCGCCTTGCCCTCCGCGATATAATTGGGGATCAAGAAGCGCACCATGTCCTCTAGCTTGTCCAGGAACTGCCCAGCCTCCTTGTATTGCATGACGTAATCCTGGACCTCCTTGTCGTTCCCCGTCTTCTTGCGCAGCCCCTCCACGTAATAGGGGTTCGGCAGGAAGCGCACGTCGAACACGAGATCCGAGTCCGTGGGTATGCCGTACTTGAAGCCGAAAGAGAGGATCGTGATGAAAAGGTTCTTGTAATCCTGGTTCTGGACGAAAATCTTCTCAAGCTCGGCCTTTAGCTCCCTCGTGAGCATGTTGCTGGTGTCGATGATGTAATCCGCCTTCTTCTTGAGGAACGCCAGCCGCCTGCGCTCCTCCTGGATCCCGCGCTCCACGCGCTCCACGCCCGCGAGCGGATGCGCGCGCCTGGTCTCCTTGTAGCGCTTAACTAAAACCTCGTCCTCGCAGTCCAGATAGAGGATGCCAATCTGCTTCCCCGCCTTGCGCTGCCTGTCAAGAACCCCCTTGAGGTCGCCTAAGAGCTGGCCGCTGCGGATGTCGATCCCGACCGCCACTTTCTGCAGTTCCGAGTCGGACACCTCCGCGAGCTCCACGAATTTCTCAATCAGGGCGATGGGCAGGTTATCCACGCAAAAATACCCGATATCCTCCAGCATTTTCAGCGCCGTGCTTTTCCCCGCGCCGGACATTCCCGTCACAATCATGAATTTCACGAAAAATCCTCCTAAAATTCCCCCAGCATCCTCACTTCCGGCTCCAGCCTGATCCCCGTGCTCCGCTCCACGATGTCCTGCACGTCCCGGATCAGCGCCAGGATCTCAGCGGACGTCGCGCCGCCCAGGTTCACGATAAAGCCGCAATGCTTCTCGGACACTTGCGCGTCCCCGACCCGGTACCCCCTAAGGCCCGCGTCCTGGATGAGCTTCCCCGCGAAATGCCCGGGCGGGCGCTTGAACGTGCTGCCCGCGCTCGGGTACTCCAGGGGCTGCTTCTCGCTCCTGCGCTCCCTTAGCTCCTCCATCCTCGCCCGGATCTCGCCGGGATCCCCCTGGCGGAGCCGCATCGTCGCCTCTATGACGATGAGCCCCTCCTCCGGGACGCGGCTGTGACGGTAGCCTAAGCCCAGCTCCTCGGCGGGGAGATCCATCTCCTCCCCGTCCGGCGCTAAGACCCTCACGCTCTCTAAGACTTGCGCCATCTCCCCGCCGTACGCCCCCGCGTTCATCACGACGGCGCCGCCGACGCCGCCCGGGATGCCCGAGGCGAACTCCAAGCCGGACAGACCCAAGGAGGCGGCCTCCCGCGCCACGGACGATAGAAGCGCGCCTGCCTGGGCCGTGACGCGCTCCCCTTCCGTCCTTACCGCGTCCGCGCCTTTCCCGATTTCCATGACCAGCCCGCGGACGCCCCCGTCGCCGACTAGCAGGTTGCTTCCGTTCCCGATGACATGGCAGGGCACCCCGCGCCGATTGCAAAGCTCCCGCACCGAACCCACCTGGCCAATGGCGGGCCGCACGTAATAATCCGCGGGGCCGCCCGTGCGGAAAGTCACGTGGCGCGACATCGGCTCATCGGCAAGGCAGAGGCCGTCCCCCATGGTTTCTAGCAGCTCCCCAAAAAAATCCCGATCCCGCATGACTGCCCGCGCCTCCCGCCCCGCGCCCGATTGCGGCCATCCCTACGCTTCCCGCAGGAACGCCAGGTATCCTTGTTTCGCCTCGTACAAATCAGACTTGCTGATGATTTCCCAGGGCGCGTGCATGTTGAGGACGGCGATGCCGCTGTCTATGACCTGCATGTTCTCGTTCGCCAGGATATACGCGATCGTGCCGCCGCCGCCCTGGTCCACTTTCCCAAGCTCCGCGGTCTGGAAGCTGACGGCGTTCTTATCCATGATACCCCGCAGCCGCGCCATGTATTCCGCGTTCGCGTCATTAGAGCCGCTCTTCCCGCGCGAGCCCGTATATTTGTTGAACACGAGACCACGTCCGCAATAGCTCGCGTTCTTCGGTTCATAGACGCTCGCGTAGGACGGGTCGAAGCCGGCCGAGACGTCCGAGGAGAGCATCGAGGAGGCCGC
>CAZOLD010000108.1:4699-5445 GCA_964580595.1 uncultured Eubacterium sp. | reverse complement strand
GACGCCGAAGACGCCGAAGGCGGGCAGGATCCCGAGGACAGCGAGGAAAGCGAAAGCGAGGGCGACGAGGCGCCGGAAGACGGCGCGCAGGGCGAACCCTCCGGCGACGGGAAGGCGCGTTTCTTCAAGAAAAAGGAAAAGAAGAACAAGCTAGAAGAGAAGGTCGCCGAGCTTACGGACCGTGTCCAGAGGCAGATGGCGGAATTTGATAATTTCCGCAAGCGGACGGAGAAAGAAAAAGAACAGATGTACGAGATTGGCGCGAAAAGCGTGATAGAGAAAATCCTTCCCGTGGTGGATAATTTCGAGCGCGGGATGGCTGCCGCGCCGGAAGGCTCCATGGAGGATCCCTTCGTGCAGGGGATGGACAAGATCTACAAGCAGCTCGTGACGGAGCTTGAGGGCCTTGGTGTCAAGCCGATCGAGGCGGTTGGGGCGGAGTTCAACCCGGAGTACCACAACGCGGTCATGCAAGTGGAGAGCGACGAGCTGGAATCCGGCATGGTGGCGCAGGAATTGCAGAAGGGATATATGTACAGGGACAGCGTCGTGCGCCACAGCATGGTGGCGGTAGTGGAGTAGGGAAAGCCATAACAATTTCAGAACAGGCCGGGCGCGGTGGCGCGAAGGCCGGATAGAGTTTCTTTTTGGGATTTTAGGGATAGGAGGAAAGGATTATGAGCAAGATTATCGGGATTGACTTAGGTACGACGAATAGCTGCGTGGCGGTGATGGAAGGCGGCAAG
>CAZOLD010000108.1:0-4689 GCA_964580595.1 uncultured Eubacterium sp. | reverse complement strand
GCGGTGACGAACGCGGAGAAGACCATTTCTTCCATCAAGAGGGAGATGGGGACGGATCATAAGCGCAACATAGACGGCAAGAATTATTCCCCGCAGGAGATTTCCGCGATGATCCTGCAGAAGCTGAAGGCGGACGCGGAGAGCTACCTGGGCGAGAAGGTGACGGACGCAGTCATTACCGTCCCGGCGTATTTCAACGACGCGCAGCGGCAGGCCACGAAGGATGCCGGCAAGATCGCGGGCCTCGACGTGAAGCGCATCATCAACGAGCCGACGGCGGCGGCCTTAGCTTACGGGCTGGACAATGAGAAAGAGCAGAAGATCATGGTCTATGACCTGGGCGGCGGCACGTTCGACGTTTCCATCATCGAGATCGGGGAGGGCGTCATCGAAGTGCTCGCGACCGCGGGCGACAACCGCCTGGGCGGCGATGATTTTGACCAGAGGATTACGGATTACATGCTTTCGGAATTCAAGCGGACGGAGGGCGTTGACCTCTCGACCGACAAGATGGCGCTCCAGAGGCTGAAGGAAGCGGCAGAGAAGGCGAAGAAGGAACTATCGTCGGCGACGACGACGAACATCAACCTCCCGTTCATCACGGCTACGTCGGAAGGGCCGAAGCATTTTGACATGAACCTTACGAGGGCGAAGTTTGACGAGCTGACCCACGACCTGATCGAGCGGACGACCGTGCCGGTGCAGAACGCCTTGAAGGACGCGGGGCTGACGGCTTCCGATTTGGGGCAGGTATTGCTGGTAGGGGGCTCTACCAGGGTGCCGGCCGTGCAGGAGAAGGTAAGGCAGCTGACCGGGAAGGAGCCGAGCAAATCCCTGAACCCGGACGAATGCGTGGCGCTCGGGGCTTCCATCCAGGGCGGCAAGCTTGGCGGGGACAAGGGAGCCGGGGATATCCTGCTCTTAGACGTGACGCCGCTTTCCCTGTCCATTGAGACGATGGGCGGCGTGGCGACGAGGCTGATTGAGCGCAACACGACGATCCCGACGAAGAAGAGCCAGATCTTCTCGACGGCGGCGGATAACCAGACGGCGGTCGACATCAACGTCGTGCAGGGCGAGCGCCAGTTCGTGAAGGATAACAAGTCCCTGGGCCAGTTCCGCTTAGACGGGATCCCGCCGGCAAGGCGCGGCGTGCCGCAGATAGAGGTCACGTTTGACATTGACGCGAACGGCATCGTCAACGTTTCCGCGAAGGATTTGGGGACGGGGAAGGAGCAGCATATCACGATCACGGCTGGCTCTAATATGTCTGACGAGGATATTGACAGGGCCGTGAAGGAAGCGAAGGAATTCGAGGCGCAGGACAAGAAGCGCAAGGAAGCGATTGACACGAGGAATGACGCGGACGCTTTCGTGTTCCAGACAGAGAAGGCCTTAGAGGAAGTTGGGGGCAGCATTGACGCGAGCGACAAGGCGGCCGTCGAGGAAGACTTAAAGGCGCTGAAGGCGATGGTGGAGGAGCACCAGAACGCCGAGGAGATGACGGAAGCCCAGGTTGGCGAGATGAAAGCGGCGAAAGAGAAGCTGATGGAGAGCGCGCAGAAGGTGTTCGCCAAGATGTATGAGAACGCGCAGGCATCCCAGGGCGCGCAGGGCGCGGGCCCGGGGCCGGGGCCGGACGCGGGAAGCGCGAATTACGGCGGCGCCGATGACGACGTGGTGGACGCGGATTACAAAGAAGTGTGAGAATAAGCCATGGCAGAGCAGAAAAGAGATTATTACGAGGTCCTTGGAGTCGACAGGAACGCGGACGACGAGACGATTAAGAAGGCCTACCGCAAGCTGGCGAAGAAATACCATCCTGACATGAACCCGGGAGACGCGGAGGCGGAGAAGAAGTTCAAGGAAGCATCCGAGGCTTACGCCGTGCTGAGCGACGCGGACAAGAGGCGGCAGTACGACCAGTTCGGCCATTCCGCCTTTGAGGGCGCCGGCGGCGGGGGTTTCGATTTCTCCGACATGGACATGAGCGACATCTTTGGCGATTTGTTCGGCGATCTGTTCGGGAGCGGCTCTAGGCGGCGTTCTTCCGGCAACGGGCCCATGAGGGGCGCGAACCTGCGGGCGGGGGTGCGCGTCAGCTTTGAGGAGGCGGCCTTCGGATGCGAGAAGGAAATCGAGATCACGCTCAAGGACGAATGCCCGGCATGCCACGCGACCGGGGCGAGGCCGGGCACCAGCCCCGAGACTTGCCCCAAATGCGGGGGGAAGGGCAAGGTTGTATATACCCAGCAGTCCTTCCTTGGGATGGTGCAGAACGTGCAGACTTGCCCGGACTGCAGGGGGGCCGGCAAGATTATCAGGGAGAAATGCCCGGAATGCCGCGGCAGCGGATATATCGCGAACCGCAAGAAGATCAAGGTCACGATCCCTGCCGGGATTGACAATGGCCAGAACGTGCGCATCCGTGACAAGGGCGAGCCTGGCGTGAACGGCGGGCCCAGGGGCGACCTTTTGGTCGAGGTCACGGTGACGCGGCATCCGATTTTCCAGCGACAGGACACGAATATTTATTCCACGGCTCCGATTTCCTTCGCGCAGGCGGCCCTAGGCGGCGAGGTGCGCATCAATACGATTGACGGGGATATTCTCTATGAAGTGAAGCCTGGGACGCAGACAGACACGAGAATCCGCTTAAAAGGAAAGGGGATCCCTTCCTTGCGCAATCCTTCCACGCGGGGCGACCACTATGTCACTTTGGTCGTCCAGGTGCCGACCGGCCTTAGCGAGGAGGCGAAGGAAGCGCTGGTGCGGTTTGACGAGGCGAGCGGCCAGTCCCTAAGGAACCAAAACGGCGCCGCGGGGACGGAAAAACCAAAGCGAAAGGGGTTTATGGACAAGATCAAGGAATCTTTCGAGGATATTTAAGGCATGGATGATTCAGGCGGCGCGACGCGCCAGGCCAAAGGCCGCGCCGGACGCTCCTCGCCGCGCGGGCGAGGGGAAATGGCCGGCTTGCGCGGCACCGGCATCCGGGCATGAGGCAGGGGCATGTTCCTTTTAGGACAGCTCCCCGCCTTTTGCCCGGATGCCTTTTTTTGCTTTCTTTTAGACTCTTTTTCTCATATTTTCCTTGCAGAACGGGAAAAGATTGATTATACTAGGGGGATGTGAGGGGAACAGAGACGGCGGGAACGGCCTATCGCGGGGATTTGCCGCCGGTTCCGGCGTTTTCAAGGAGGAAACGGGATGAAGAAGAGATATGGGTTGCCCCTTTTGCTGGCATTGCTCCTGACGGGCAGCGTCGCGTATGCCGAAAAGGGGACGCAGCAGGAGGTCATGACGGAAAAAGCTACGCTTACGGAAGAGAACCGCTATGACGGGGAATATTACAAGGAGCCGCAGGCGCGTTACCCCAAGGCCGCGCCGGGCGGGAAGCGCTACGCGGTTACAGGGGAGGCCGCCACGCTAGAAGATTATGTCGTGGATGCGCTGGAGGATCTCCAGGACACCATCGACGTGTCGGAATATGGCATCAGCAAGGACGAGGCGGCCTCGACATACTGGCAGATTTTGAACAACCATCCCTCCCTGTTCTACGTAAGCGGCGAGGTGAGCTATTCTTATAATTTGTCCAGCGGCATGGTGACGAGCTACAAGGTTTCCTATTCGGTTCCGAAGGATGAGATAATCCCAATGCGGGAGGCCTTCGCGAGGGCGGGGGATGAGGCGTTAGAGGCAGTGGAAGGCTCCATGTCGGATTTGGAGAAAGCCCTCGTCTTGCATGATTACCTGGCACTGAATTGCGAGTATGATTATGAGAGGTACCTGGAAGGTCCTGCCAGCGTGCCCATGGTCTCCTATTCGGCGTATGGCGCGCTGGTGAACGGGATGGCGGTCTGCGAAGGGTATTCGAAAGCGTATGACTATCTTTTAGAGGAGCGGCTGGGCATCCCGTGCGCGATTGTCACCAGTGAGGAAATGAACCACGCGTGGAACCTCGTTTCCCTGGACGGGGAGTGGTATCATGTGGACGTCACATGGGACGACCCGACGTGGGACTCAATTGGGCGCGTGAGACATAATCATTTCCTGTTGAGCGACACTGGCATTTCAGCAATGGATCATTCTGGTTGGGAGTCGGATCAGAAGGCGGATTCGGGCATATATGAAAATGAGTTCTGGGCTGACGTGAGATCCGCCGTTTGCCCCGCGTTCGGCGGATGGTATTTTTCCTCGTATGATGAGGAAAACGGGGAAGTCTGCCTGGTGAGGAAGGACGAGCTTTTAGGGGACGCGGAGACCACGGTCCTTACGGAAGGGCGCTGGGGCAATTGGATCGGTAGTTTCATGTACCTGGACATGGAGGGCGGAGACCTCTATTATAATGACAGGACGAAAATCTGGCGGCTTTCCGCGGAGGGCAGCTCAGAGGAGGCATACGCGCCGGAAGTAGGGGATAACCTGATATTCGGGTTTACCGTAAAGGACGGGCAGCTGCTCTATGCCTTGGGCAGCACCCCGAACTTAGAGGCGAAGCAGGAAGTGCTCTCCTATGCGCTGCCGGGATCCCAGATGCCGAAAATCGAGGGCGTCGGCGCCAAAGAGGTGAAAGCGACATACGACGGGCAGGCCAAGCGGATTGAGGTGACGGGCCTGCTCGAGGGGGACTTGGTGGAATACGCGGGAGAGGATGACGTTTACCGAAAGGATCAGCCGGAGATGGTG
>CAZOLD010000107.1:0-5479 GCA_964580595.1 uncultured Eubacterium sp. | reverse complement strand
GACGTCATGGTGAAGAATGTCATCCCGAAGCATTTAGAGGCCACGACGGCGAAGCTGCTCGAGGCAGGCTGCGAAGTGGAGGAGTTCGACGACGCGGTGCGCGTCGTCGCGTCGAAGCCGCTGCGGCATATGCAGGTGACGACCCTGCCATATCCCGGCTTCCCCACGGACATGCAGCCGCAGATGACCGTTCTTTTGGGGATCGCGCAGGGGACGAGCACCGTGACGGAGAGCATTTTCGAGAACCGGTTCAAATACGTGGACGAGCTCGCGCGCATGGGGGCGGACATCAAGGTGGAGAGCAATATCGCCATCATCAGCGGCATTCCGGGCTACGCCGGGGCGCGGGTGTGCGCGCCGGATCTGCGCGCGGGGGCGGCCCTTGTCATAGCGGGCCTCTCGGCGGAAGGGATCACGATCGTGGACGACATCCACTATATCCAGCGCGGGTATGAGGTGTTTGAGGAGAAGCTGCAGGGTTTAGGCGCAAGGATCGAGAAGGTGAGCTCCGAAAAGGAAATCCAGAAATTCCGCCTCAAGGTGGGATAGGAAGCCGGGGGACTCGTTCATTCCCCGCGCGGGATGAGCCAAACGGGAGCGCGCGGGGGCGGCTCACATGGGAGCGCACGCACGGGAGCGCTTTTGTGGGAAGTGTGCGCACGGGAGTGCACGCGCATGGGTGCTTTTGCGGCGGTGTGCGCACGGGAAGGGCGGCGTCCCGGCGCGGCGGAAGGCATGGGGCGCTTCCCGCCGGGAAAGGGCGGAAAAGGAAAGGCAAAGACAAAGAAAAAGAAAAAGAAAAGGACGGATACAGGTACAGGTAAGGAAATAGATAAGGGTAAATAAAGATAGATATGGAAAAGATAGATTTAGAATAGATAAGAAACAGCACGGAAGCTCCCGTGCTGTTCTTGGTATCAGATGATCTTTATGATCTCCCACTCGGGGAGGTTTAGCATATCCACGACCGTGCCGTCGTCTAACTGGATCATCGGGCGCGTCAGGTGCTTCGGGTTGATCATGACGATGTTCGCGCTCTGCCCGTTGTTTAGGAGCACGCGGTTATTCTGGTACGTGGTCGCAATCCGGTTTAAGAACGTCAAGATATATTTGGGGCTGTAGAGCTGCAGCCCGTCCTTCTCGAAAATGCTGATCGCCTGGAACGGGCAAAGCGGCGAGCGGTAAGAGCGCGCGGCTGTCATGGCGTCGTAAACGTCCGCTATGGCGATGATCTCCGCGAAGTCGTCAATTTGGCCCGCCTTCAGCTTCTGGGGATAGCCGGATCCGTCAGAGCGCTCATGGTGCTGGAGCGCCGCCTTCTTGATGCGGTCGTCTAAGGGAAGGTTTTTCAGGATCTCGTAGCTCATCGTCGGGTGCGACTGTATGAGCGCGAACTCCTCGTCCGTATACTTCCCAGGCTTGTTCAGGATCTCGTCCGGTATGCACGTCTTCCCGATGTCATGGAAAATCCCGCACAAAGTCAGCACGTCCCGGTCCTCGTCGGAGAAATGCAGCCATTTCCCCATCATCCGGGCAATCAGCGCCACGTTCAGGCAATGCGCGTACACGCTGTCGTCGTCGCTTCGCATGTTGTGGAGCTTGTCGAACAAATCCACCGTGGTCTTGCATGACGTGATCAAGGTAGAGCATTCATTTAAGATGAGCTGCACGTCGATCGGATCGTTTGGGTTATCTAAGATCTTCTTGAATACGTCCCGTATGGCGTTAATCTCCTTGTTATATTCGATCTGGTACTTGATGAATTCCGGAGTCGCCTTGACCTTCTGGGAATAAGAAGGATTGGTCGCGCGGCTGGGATTCGGGATGACCTTCTCAGGATTGGCCTTTGGGGCGGCCTCCTTCGTTTCCCCCGTCTCGTCCGCGATATTGACGGAATAAATCCCATAAAAAGACAACCGGGCAATCAAGGCGGTCGTGAGCACCGTGCCGGCCTCCACCACAAGCTGTCCCTTCTCCGTATAAACGGATTCCGCGACTTTCATGCCAGGATTCAAATCCCGCATGGCATATGTTTTCATCGGTATTCCCCCTATATCTAGGATGTGAGCATCGCTTATCTGAAGATGCCGGGGTAAGTTGCGCGCATCATCGGATAGAAAATGAAAATCACTCGAATTTAGTATATGTTCAAAGCGTGGATTTGTCAAGAAAAAACATTTTTCCGCCATCTAGGGACGGGGCATTCGGCGGAAATTGCCGCCGCCCGAAAGTGCCGTCTTGCGGATTGCCGCCCGATATAGTATGATATAGGCGTGGCGGCCGTTGCCCGGGAACGGCCCGGCGGGCCAGCCGTTGGCTTTCATCCATGGTGGCGCCCCGTTTGCGGGGCGTGGGGGTTTAGGAGAGGATTGCGATTATGAAAGAAAAGCATTTGCTGCGCACGGACAAGCTGATTCTGCTGACGCATGTCATCACGACGTTTTTCCTGGTCATAGGCCTGGTGTCCCAGTATATTTTTTCCGACCTGCCGGCCTTGAACAGCATTTTCCCGCTGATCCTGAATATCGGGGGATTCTTAGCGGGGGTCTTGATATATTTCAAATACAAGGGCTCCTATGCTTATTCGCGCTATGTCGGGATCATGTTCTCCGTCCTGTATGTTTTCCTGATGCTGATGTCGGAGGGGAACTCGGCGTTCCCTTACATGATTCCGTACCTGTTCCTGCTCATGCTCACGATGGACAAGCCGACCGTGCTTGCGGCCAGCGCCGTGTTCCTCGTCGTGAATTTCATCAAGGCCGCGATGGTGGCGTCCACGGCGACCGAGCCGGACGCCGTGATCGAGTCCGTCATGATAGAGGTCATCATCACGATCCTGGTGGCCACGACGGCGGTTTGCGGGCGGCGCCTGATCACGATGTTTTTCCAGGAGTCGTTCACGGGAAACATCATCGACGTGGCGCAGGCGGTGGAGCAGGACATGGAGCAGGCGCACAACCACGTCATGCGGCTGCGTGAGTCGACGGACGCCGTGAATGACTCCATGCATGATATTTCCACGGGGGTCCTGGCGATGGCGGAAGCGGTCGGGGACCAGAACATCATGACGCAGAACATTGCCGACGTGATTAATGACACGCATGAGCGGACCAGGAGCATTTCCGAGACGACGGAAAACGTCAAGAGCGCCCTGAACTGCGGGGCGCAGGCGATGGAGCAGCTGATGGAGCATGTGGAGGAGGCGCTTTCCGACGGCACGAGCATGCAGGACGCCGCCGGCATGCTTTCGGAAAAGACGAAGGAAGCGAAGGGGATTATCGATATCATCATGGGGATTTCCGGGCAGACCAACCTGCTCGCGCTGAACGCGAGCATAGAGGCGTCCCACGCCGGCCAGGCGGGGCGCGGGTTCGCGGTCGTCGCGGAGGAGATCCGCGGCCTCGCGGAGCAGACGAGGATCGAATCGGAAAATATCACGGCGTTGCTTGACGAGCTGACGGCGAAGGCGCGGGAAGTGATTGACAAGGTCAACGGGAACGTGGCGTTGTCCCAGAAGGAAAACACCCTCGCGGTGGAGGCGAACGAGCAGTTTTCGGAAATCGAGGACAAGATCAACAAGCTGGCCGCCGATATCATGGAAGTGAGCGGCAGGATGGACGAGATCCACCAGTCCAACAGCAGGATCGTGGACAGCGTCAACACGCTTTCCGCGAGCAGCGAGCAGATCAGCGCCGGCACGGACTCCTCCTGCGCGGCCAGCGAGCGGAACGTGCAGCTGATGGAGGAGTTCACGCGGGTGATGGACCATATCTCCGAGCAGGTCGCGGAGCTGAAGAAATACGGGAGCGGCGGGGAGTGAGATTTTAAAAATATCTTGACAGGACGGGGAAAAGGGAGTAGGATACTGCCAGAAAGATTTGAAAATTCAATATTGTATTAATTTCTCTTATTCAGAGTGGTGGAGATACATAGGATCGGTGAAGCCACGGCAACCCCTCTACGGAAGGTGCCAACCTGAGCGAGCGAATCGAACAATAAGAGGATTTGATGATCTTTTGTATTTCAGGTCCGCTTGTTTTGAAAGCGGACTTTTTCTTTGCGCAAGCGGCGTTTTGGAGGCGGGCAGGAAGGCTCGCGCGGGCGGCCGGTTGCGTCAACAGTTGGTTTCACAGATGGTGAGTTAGGAGGAAAAGAAAATGGAAAAACGGTTATTTACGTCCGAGTCCGTGACGGAAGGGCATCCGGACAAGGTGTGCGACGCGGTATCCGACGCGATCTTAGACGCGCTGATGACGCAGGACCCCATGAGCCGCGTGGCGTGCGAGACGGTGACATGCACGGGTTTCGTGCTGGTGACGGGAGAGGTCACGACGAAGGCGAAGATTGACATTCCGCAGATTGTGCGGGATACGGTCAAGGAAATCGGGTACGACGACGCGGCGACCGGGTTTGACGGGAATACTTGCGCGGTCATGGTCGCGCTGGATCAGCAGTCCGCCGACATCGCGATGGGCGTGGACAAGGCGCTGGAGGCGAGGGAGAACAAGATGTCCGAGGAGGAGCTGGATGCCATCGGGGCCGGCGATCAGGGGATGATGTTCGGATACGCGACGAACGAGACGCCGGAGCTGATGCCTTACCCGATCTCCTTGGCGCATAAGCTGTCTAGGCAGCTGGCGAAGGTCCGCAAGGACGGCACGCTCCGCTACCTGCGCCCGGATGGGAAGACGCAGGTTTCCGTGGAATACGACGAGGGCGGCAGGCCGAAGAGGCTAGAGGCGGTCGTTTTGTCCACCCAGCATGACCCGGACGTTACCCAGGAGCAGATCCATGCGGACATCCGGAAATACGTGCTTGATCCGGTGCTGCCCGCGGACATGGTGGACGCGGACACGAAGTTCTTCATCAACCCGACCGGCCGCTTCGTGATTGGCGGGCCGCAAGGGGACGCGGGCCTGACCGGGCGCAAGATTATCGTCGACACTTACGGCGGGTATGCGCGCCACGGCGGCGGGGCATTTTCTGGGAAAGACTGCACGAAGGTGGACCGCTCCGCGTCGTACGCGGCGCGTTATGTCGCGAAGAACATCGTCGCGGCGGGCTTAGCGGACCGGTGCGAGATACAGCTCTCCTACGCGATTGGGGTAGCGCAGCCAACATCCATCATGGTCGACACGTTTGGAACGGGCAAGGTTGCGGACGAGAAGCTGGTGGAGATTGTGCGGAAGAATTTCGACCTTCGCCCGGCGGGAATCATCAAGATGCTGGATTTGCGCCGGCCCATTTACCGCCAGACGGCGGCATACGGGCATTTCGGGCGCAGCGACCTGGATTTGCCGTGGGAGGCGACGGACAAGGCGGAGCTATTGAAGAGCTGCGTCTAAGCAAGATGTTTTCCGCTGGCCGCGCGTGGGAGCCAGGATTCGGAAGAGGGTGCGGGCATCCACATGGAGCCGGAATTCGGAACGGGGCGCGGCCCCGCGCGTCATGTATAAGGATATGCCATGAAGCTGAGGAC
>CAZOLD010000106.1:4233-5480 GCA_964580595.1 uncultured Eubacterium sp. | reverse complement strand
TCGGGGCGCGGGCGTGGGATGCCGGACGTGGTGAAACTACTCCTTGCAAGAAGCAGGGAAAAGGATTATACTAGTTGCTAGCTTGGTGACAAGGCCACATCGGGAGGTAGTGCGATGATAGAGGCAACAAGTTGTGGCGGCGTGGTAATATTTCGCGGGAAGATTTTGCTGTTATATAAGAATTACAAGAATAAATATGAGGGCTGGGTGCTCCCGAAAGGGACAGTGGAGCCCGGGGAGGAGTACAGGGACACCGCCTCCCGGGAGGTGCTCGAGGAAACGGGAGTGGACGCGCTGATTATCAAATATGTCGGGAAGAGCCAATATACGTTCACGGTGCCGGAAGACACGGTAGAGAAAGACGTGCATTGGTATCTCATGATGGCGGACAGTTATTACAGCAAGCCGCAAAGGGAGGAGTTCTTTGTGGATTCCGGGTATTACAAATATCACGAGGCTTACCACCTCTTGCGCTTCGCGAATGAGAAGCAGATTTTGGAGAAGGCCTACCGCGAATACCTGGACCTAAAGAAGAGCAACCTTTGGGGGAGCAGGAAGTATTATTGACGGAGAATCGAATGGTTTGGCACAAGGATTGTTACGTTGGGCCTGGCGTCGGCAGCAGGGCGGAATCCGTGAAGCGTAAGGTGATGCGCGGCGCGTGGCAGCATGATATTTATGTGATTGCGCTTGGGAGCGTCCCGGGCAACTTATTGGATATCATTTCCGCCGCGGAGCTGCGTCAGAGGCATTATCCAAAAGAAGGGCTGGTCATGGTGGGGGTGGAGAAGGGGTACGACGACGCCATTGAGCTGGCCGGCAGGATTGTCCTTGACGTATACCGCAAGACAGGTGGTTTCCGGGTGCGGGATTATTTTGGCGCGGGCGGCGAGGACGCCGTTTGCCGGGATGCGTTGCGTGAGTGATTTTTTCTGGAGTGATCAATGGGGATCTTGTGCATCATCTTAAAAGTGATTGGCGTTGTCCTGGCATTCGTGATTTTGGCGGCGCTGCTTGTGCTGCTTGTTCCGGTGAGGTACCGGGCCAAAGCGCGGATGCGGGGGCATCCGGAAGGCCAGGTGGCGTTCAGCTGGCTGTTCCACCTGCTTGATTTCCGGGTGTGCTACGGCGATGATGGTTTTTCCATGCGCCTGCGCGTATTCGGGATCCCGCTCCCGTTAGGGAGGAAGCGGGAGGCCAAGGGGAGGAACGCCCCCACGGGCCGGGAAGGCGCGCGCCGGGACGCC
>CAZOLD010000106.1:0-4133 GCA_964580595.1 uncultured Eubacterium sp. | reverse complement strand
GGAGGCCAAGGGGAGGAACGCCCCCACGGGCCGGGAAGGCGCGCGCCGGGACGCCGCGGACGGAGAGAAGAAAGAGGCGGATCCTAAATCTGCGGGCACAGGGGAAAAGCAGGGCGAGCCAGAAACCCATGAGACGGGAACCCATGACGCGGAAACCGGGGAAGAAGCGCGGGACGAGGCAGAAACGCGGGACGAGGCAGAAACGCAGGGGACGCCGAGAGGGACAAAAACGCAGGGGACGCCGCGGACAAAAGCGCGAAGGAAGAAGCGCGGGAGGCGGCGGAGACGTTCGAGACGTTCGGTTTCCGATCGCGTTCGCGGCGTTTGGGAGTCGATCCGGGCCATGTGGGAAGCCGTAAGGGACGCTGTCCGCGCCGTGCGGGAAAAGCAGGCGACCTTGCGAGAAATGCTCGCGCGCTTTCGCGCC
Organism: uncultured Eubacterium sp.; assembly: GCA_964580595.1. Classification (GTDB taxonomy): domain Bacteria; phylum Bacillota; class Clostridia; order Lachnospirales; family Lachnospiraceae; genus Petralouisia. Next base: position 3,706 of record CAZOLD010000106.1, on the reverse strand, counting down.
TGGGCCATGCAGGAAGCGACCCGGGCCGCGCTTCTGGCCGCGTGCAGGGAGCTTTTGTATCTTTTGCGTCATTTCTCCCCTAGGGAAGCGGCCGGGGAGATCGCGTTTTCCTTGGGCGACCCTTCGCAGACGGGACTTGCCTGCGGCGCGGCGGGTATGCTGTTCCCATTCTGGGAACGTTACCAGATTCAGGTGGAGCCCGATTTCCAGGCGGATTCCATTTACGCAAAAGGCGAGGTGAGCCTCACGGGACATATCAGGATCGTGCATTTTTTGGTATCGCTGGTCAGGCTTATTTGCAACCGGGACGTGAGGAAGATGATAGCAGCGTTTTGAACAATCTTTTTAGGAGGTTATTTCTATGCAGGAGAATAATTTCAACGCGACAGTGCAGTCTTTATTTAAGGGAATGGACAGCTTCATCACGACGAAGACAGTCGTGGGGGATGCCGTGCATATCGGGGACACGATTATCCTGCCATTGGTGGAGGTCTCGTTCGGGGTAGCGGCGGGGGCGTTCTGCCAGGAGAAGAAGAACAACGCGGCAGGCGGGTTAGGCGGGAAGATCACGCCAAGCGCGGTGCTCGTGATCCAGGACGGGTGCACGAAGTTAGTCAATATCAAGAACCAGGACAGCATCACGAAAATTTTGGACATGGTTCCGGATTTCGTCAATAAGTTCGCGGGGAAGCCTTCCGCGAAGGATAAGGCTGCGGAGGATCCCGCGGCGCGGGAGGCCGCGGCCCGTGACCTTTCAGAAAGGCTCAACCTGCCGTCAGGGGAAGATGCCGGGAACGGCGGAGAGGGAGAGAAAGAAGAAAAGGAAGAAGGGAAAACAGAATAGCGAAAAGGGGCGGCATGCCGGAATACGCTCCCGGCGCGCCGCCCCTTTTATCTTATGCCCTCTCGACCCTTCCGCTCCTCAAGCAGGAAGTACAAACATACATCTTCTTGGTGCCCCCGTTGACCTTGCACCTGACCGACTTGACATTGGGCTTCCACATCCGCCTTGTCTTCTTGTGGGAATGGCTGACGTTGTTCCCGAATTGCACGCCCTTGCCACAAATACTGCATTTTGCCATCATTGCACCTCCTTGCAGCTTACTAAGCCTGCCCCTTGCGCGACGCAAGCTCATAACAGGTTTATTCTAACAAAAAGCCCGATAGATTGCAAGACTTAAATAATTTTTTTGAAAAGAGGATAAAAAGAGGAAAATGGCTGTTTCTTTTTCCGTGGAAAATGGTTATAATGAGACATATGCGTAAGGGAAGGAGGGTATGGCATGAAAGGACAGATGAGCACCCAATATGGGAAAGTCAGTATCGATACGGACGTGATCGCCACATACGCGGGGTCCGTGGCCGTGGAGTGTTTTGGGATCGTCGGCATGGCGGCGGTCAATATGAAGGACGGGCTTGTCAGGCTGTTGAAGCGCGATTATTTGACTCACGGGATCAATGTGACTCTTAAGGAGAATAAGATTATCCTGGATTTTCATGTGATTGTTTCTTATGGCGTCAGTATTTCCACTGTTTCTGATAACCTGATCAGTACGGTGAAGTACCGGGTCGAGGAGTTTACCGGCATGCAGATCGAGAAGATCAACATCTTCGTGGAAGGTGTCAGGGTGATTGATTAAGGGATTTAAGGAGGAAGTGAAAGTGGCGATAACTACGATCAGCGCACCCATGCTTGCGAAAATGTTTCTGGCGGGGGCAAAGAACTTAGAGGCGAAGAAGGAGTGGATCAACGAGTTGAACGTGTTCCCCGTGCCAGATGGGGATACGGGCACGAACATGACGATGACGATCATGGCGGCGGCGGCGGAGGTAAGCAGCCTGGGCCCCGATCCGGACATGCCCTCGCTGGCGAAAGCGATATCCTACGGCTCGCTGCGGGGCGCGAGGGGGAATTCCGGCGTCATCCTCTCCCAGCTTTTCCGTGGCTTTACGAAGGGAATCGGGAAATACGAGCTTTTGGACGTGATTATCCTATGCGACGCGCTCCAGAAGGCGGTCGAGACGGCTTATAAGGCGGTCATGAAGCCGAAGGAGGGCACGATCCTGACGGTCGCGAAGGGCGCGGCGGACAAGGCGCTTTCCTTGATTGGGGAAACGGAGGACCTGGCCGTTTTCATGGAGGAAGTCATCAAGGAGGCGGAATACGTCCTTAGCCAGACGCCGGAAATGCTGCCCGTCTTAAAGCAGGCGGGCGTCGTGGATTCCGGGGGGCAGGGCCTTGTGACCGTCCTTAAGGGGGCGTATGACGCCCTATTGGGCAAGGAGATTGATTACACGATCGACGCGCAACCCACGGGGGGCGGGTTCGTGAAGATTTCTAGCCAAGCGGAGCAGGATATTAAGTTTGGCTATTGCACGGAGTTCATTATCGTGCTGGATAAGCCGATGACGGAGCCGGATGAGATTGAATTAAAGTCGTATCTGGATTCCATCGGGGATTCCATCGTGGTCGTCGCGGATGATGAGATTACCAAGGTTCACGTGCATACGAACGACCCCGGCCTCGCCATTCAGAGGGCCTTGACTTACGGCTCATTAAGCAGGATCAAGATTGACAACATGAGGGAAGAGCATCAGGAAACCCTGTTCAAGGACGTGGAGAAGGCCGCTGCCGCCCAAAGAGAGGCGGACGAGAAGAAGCGGTCCGAGATGGCGGCCGCGGCGGAAGCGAAGAAGGGCCCGAAGAAAGAGATGGGCTTCATCTCCGTTTCCATCGGGAAGGGGATTAACGAGATTTTCAAAGGGCTCGGCGCGGATTACATCATCGCCGGGGGCCAGACCATGAACCCGAGCACGGAGGATATCCTGAATGCCATAGAGGAAGTGAACGCGGATAATGTCTTCATCCTCCCGAATAACAAGAATATCATCTTAGCGGCCAACCAGGCAGCTTCCCTGATTGATGAGAAGAATGTGTTCGTCATCCCTTCCAGGACGGTGCCGCAGGGGATAGCGGCCATGATTAGTTTCATACCGGAGGACAGCGCGCAGGAGAACGCGGCGCATATGGAAGAGGGCATGGCGGCGGTCAAGACAGCCCAGGTGACTTACGCGGTCCGTGACACGTTCGTGGACGACAAGCCCATACGCCAGGGGGATTATATGGGAATGGGCGATTCCGACATCCTCTCCGTCGGGAAGGATATGGATGAGGTCATCAAGGAGATGATTGACCAGCTGGTCGATGAGGACTCCACGGTGATCAGCATGTACTACGGCGAGGACGTCAAGGAGGAGGACGCGGAACGCCTCGCACAGGAATTGGAGGGCTTATACCCACGCTGCGAGGTGGAGCTGCATTACGGCGGCCAGCCAATCTATTATTACGTGATGTCCGTGGAGTAACGGGCGGGGAAAGGAGCATTCCCATGGATCTGTCTTCAGACATCGGGGAAATTAAGGGGATTGGCGCGAAAACTGAAAAGTTGTTCCATAATTTAGGAGTATACACGGTAGGTGATATACTCCTTCATTATCCCAAGGGCTATGTCAAGCTGCCTCCCGCCGTGCCCCTGGCTGACCTGGTGAAAGAGCGGGAAAGGCTGGAAGAAGGCGCCAGGGTGGCGATTGCCGCGCGTGTCACGAAAGCGGCAAGCGTGCGGCGCACGGGCAAGGGGCCCGTAACGTCCCTTACCCTGCGGGAGGGGGACGCGTCAGCCGATTTCGTTTGGTTCCACATGCCATA